>NZ_PIJF01000076.1:0-8447 GCF_002809985.1 Geobacillus sp. WSUCF-018B | reverse complement strand
GTCAACATGCGATTCACCTCCTTGTCTATCAATATTCACATCATGGACAGGAAAAGCAAAAAATATTCAGCTCACTTTATGATGTGGCTGAATAGTTACCAAACTAATATGGTTACGATAAAAAATAAATAAGATTCTCCCTCCCTTTCTTCCCATAAGATTTTCAATTTGTCTGGGCTAAAATAAACATCATCCAATACTCGAATACTTTTACAAAAATTGGTAACCTTAAAGTATAGAGAAGGTGTTGTACATGGCAAGAATTGGTGTTGAACAATCTTTGACCAACGTCCAAGAAGCATTACGCCAAAGAGGGTATGAAGTTGTTCCTTTAAAAGGAGAAAACGATGCAAACGAGTGCGATTGCTGTGTGGTCACTGGTTTAGATTCCAATATAATGGGCATGCAGGATGTGGTAACTCAAGGGTTAGTGATTGAAGCTAAAGGTTTATCAGCTGAGGAAGTATGTCAGCAAGTTGAAGAAAAAATAAAATATAGCTAATAACCCGTGGTGCTAGTTGAGCTTTAGCGCTCAACTAGCACCACGGGTGGTGAATTCTGTTTGTTTTGCATCCCACCGAACGATTTAGTAGAATGGGAGAAGGACACGGCAACAGAGAGGAAGACGTAGGATGTTGACATGGCCACAGGTTGTCATAAGGGAAATGGAAACACGAAAATCGTTATTCCGCCATGATCCAGATCACGCGCTGATCGGCTCCGGCGGGTATACGGCGGAAGACGAAGCGATCGTTCACGATGCGGCCATCGCCCTGGCGCTTGGAAAAAACGTACTGTTAAAAGGTCCAACCGGATCGGGGAAAACGCGGCTGGCGGAAACGTTGTCCGCCTTGTTCGGGCAGCCGATGCACAGCATCAACTGCTCTGTGGACCTTGATGCCGAGGCGCTGCTTGGGTTTAAAACGATCGTGCACCGCGACGGCCAAGCGGTGATCGAGTATGTGCCCGGCCCGGTCATCCGGGCGATGGAGAAGGGGCATTTGCTATACATTGATGAAATCAATATGGCCAAACCTGAGACGCTGCCAATCTTAAACAGCGTGCTTGACTATCGGCGCCGCCTCACCAATCCGCTCACTGGCGAGGTCGTCGAGGCGAAGCCGACGTTTGGCGTCATTGCGGCGATCAACGAAGGTTATATCGGCACCGTGCCGCTCAATGAAGCGTTAAAAAACCGCTTCGTCGTCATCGATGTCCCATATGTGCAAGGGGAGACGTTAAAATCGGTCATCATGGCACAAACTACATTAACAGACGATACGTTGATCAACCGTTTCGTCGCCTTGTCAGCCGACTTGCTGGCGCAGGTGCGAAACGGGCAAGTGGCAGAAGAAGCGGCTTCCGTACGCGCCTTGCTCGATGCGTGCGATCTGGCGGTGCATATCCCGCCGCTGCGCGCCATTGAACGAAGCATCATCGACAAGCTCGACGATGAACGGGAGCGGGCGGCGGTGCGCAATATCGCGGAAACATGGTTTGACGAGTAGGAGGCGGCCATGGAACGGTTTATGATATTCAACGATCGGCCGATTGATCCGTTTTTGGTGATGCAGCTCGCCGATCTCGCCCGAACGCTCGCCCGCCGTCCTGACATGACGGTCGAGTTCGCCGCCCATTCCGGGATGCATCCGGTTAAGCCAACGGTGTACGTCAGTCAGTTTTGGGATGTGTATCCGCCAAAGGAGAAAGAAACGGCGATGAAAAGCGATGTCGCCTTGCGCGTCATCGGCACGCGGCGGCATACGGACCTAGCGGCGGTCCGCGCATTTCGGCAAGCAGCCGAAGCGCACCCATGGCCGAAACTGGCGAAACAGCTGTTTTCGTTGGCTGAGGATCTTCGTGTTGAGGCCCTCTGCGAGCGGGAACGGCCCGGGGTGAAACGTTGGTTTCGCACGCGCCGCCGCCTTTACCGTCGCTACTTCACCCAGCAATGGCAGGCAAACCAAACCCGCGGCGCCGCCGCCGATCAATTTTTGGCGGCGATGTATTTGCGGCTGACCGCCGACTCGCCGCTTGATGACGTTCCGCTCGCTCCGATGGCGGATGAAACGGTGCAGGCGCGCCTTGACGCGCTGTGGCCGCAATGGTTTGACGCGATGTCCACCGCGGATACGGCCCGCTGGGCGTTAGCCATCGTCGCATTGATGGAAGAGGCGCTTGCCGGTGACATGGTGAACGCTTACACCTCGCTTCCATTTGTCGATGACGGGGACGATGAACCGAAGGTGACGGTTCGCGATTTGAAGCGGGTCGATCCGTTGGAAAACCGCGATGCAGCGGAAAATCCGTCAAACGGCAAAGCGCACCAGGAAGTGCTGTCGACGTGGCACCGGGAAACAAGCCGGCCGAATGGGAATTTTCTCCGCTTTGAGTTGGAACGCGGCACCCGCACTGGCATGCTTGGCGACGGGGCGAGGCCGGGGGACGATGGCGACCAGGCGCTCGCCATTGTCCAAGGAACGTCCCGGCCGGCGAAGCGAAACGAATACGGCCTCGAGGCGGCGGCCGCATCCCAGGAACATCGACCAGCCGGAGGCGGTGCTCCATATGGGGAAGCGAACCGCCAGGCAGCCATCATTGTTTTTTCTTCCCCGCCGCCAAGTCGTGACGAACGGGACGAATACCGCAGCAAACAGGCGGCGGCCGCGCCATACCGGAAGCGGCTTGTGCGCGTGATGGAGCAATGGCTCGAACACCAGCGCAGCACGTGGCGCACGAACTTGCCGGCCGGACGGCTGCGCAAACAGCTCATACCGTTTTTTACCGACGAGCGGCCGCGCCTGTTTTACAAAAAAGGCGAGCCAGCGCGGCGGTTCAACGCAGCGTTCGGCCTGCTCGTCGACTGCTCGGCGTCGATGCACGATAAAATGGATGAAACGAAAACGGGGCTCGTTCTCTGCCACAACGTGCTTCAAACGTTGCGTGTGCCGCACCAGATCGTCGGGTTTTGGGAAGACGCCAACGAGGCAACCGCGGCCAGACAGCCGAATTACTTGCAAGTGGCTGTTTCGTTCCGCGAGTCGTTGGACCCATCAAGCGGCCCGGCGATCATGCAGCTTGAGCCCCACGAAGACAACCGCGACGGGCTGGCGATCCGCTGGATGACTGAGCAACTTCTCCGCCGCCCAGAAACGCAAAAAGTGTTGCTCATCTTTTCTGACGGGGAACCGGCCGCCTATGGCTACGAACAAAACGGCATTATCGACACGCATGAAGCGGTGGCCGAAGCGCGGCGGCGCGGCATTGAGGTTGTCAACCTTTTTTTAGGCCGCGGGGCGGATGACGAATCGACGCGGCGGACGATTGAAAACATTTACGGCCGCTTTCGCGTTTTCGTTCCACAAGTGAGCGAGCTGCCCGACCGACTGCTTCCGCTTTTGAAAACGTGGCTGCAAAAAAGCTTGTAACAAAAGGATGGGAATCGATGATCAAACTATTTACCGACAGCGATTTAGACGGCATCGGCTGCGGATTGCTCGCCAAGCTGGCGTTTGCCGAGGTGAACATTTCGTTTTGCTCGTACCGGAACTTGGATGAACGGGTCAGCCAGTTCTTGCAAAGCGAGGAAGCGAATGGCGCCATGCTGTTTATCACCGACCTAGCCGTCGGCCAGGAGGTGGAGCAGCAGCTCGCCGAGCGGGCCAAGCGCGGCGGCCATGTGCAAGTCATCGACCACCACGTGACCGCGCTTCATTTCAACAGCTATCCATGGGGATGGGTCGCGCCCGAACGGGAAGACGGCAAAAAAACATGTGCAACCTCGCTCTTTTACGATTACCTCGTCCGCGAAGGAAAACTGGCGCCTAACGAAACGTTGGATGCGTTTGTCGAGCTCGTCCGCCAGTACGACACGTGGGAATGGGAAGAAAATGGGAATTTGCAAGCGAAGCGGCTCAACGATTTGTTCACCATTCTCGGGCTCGACGGCTTTTGGGAGACGATGAGCGAGCGGCTCGCCTCCGGGGAGGCGTTCGCCTTGACGGAGACGGAAGAGTTGCTTCTGGATATGGAAGAAAAGAAAATTCAACGCTACATCCGACAGAAGCAAAAGCAGCTCGTTCAGCGCTGGATCGGCGATTACTGCATCGGCGTCGTGTTCGCTGAACGCCATCTGTCGGAGCTTGGCAACGCCTTATCCAAACGGCATCCGCACCTAGATTTGATCGCCCTAGTCAATCTCGGGACAAAACATATCGGGTTTCGCACCATCCATGACAATGTCAACGTCGCCGAATTCGCGAAGCAGTTTGGCGGCGGCGGCCACCCGAAGGCATCGGGTTGCTTTGTGGATGACACGACCTTTCCGCTGTTTGTCATCGAGACGTTCCCGCTTGCGCCTGTTTATGGCGATGCGGAACAAAACCAACTGAACAAGCGGGAAGAGGCAGAAGGCGTGTTTTGGACGAATCATCAGGGCCAGTGGTGGTTAAGCCGCCAGACGGAACAGGGATGGACATGGTATGCCGACGGGGGAGAGGCTCGCACCTTTCCCGATGAAGCCGCGGGCGAGCGATGGTTAAAGCGGCAGTTTGCGGCAGGGCTCGCATACGACGCCGCTGTGCTAGAGTTTTTAAGCGTGCGGCTCGGGCGGGACAAAGACGCCATCCAAGCCGACTATCCGTCGGCTGTCAAACAATACAAACATCAAACCGGCATCGAATAAGGTGCCGGTTTTCTTTGCGGCGACAAGAGAGAGCCCGCTGGCTTTGCAGCATGGCGGCAGGCTGATTCCGGCGGTGACAACGAACATACTGAAAGGAGCTCCATAGATCAAAAAAAGAACGTGACACGGCGGCCCATTCCGCCGGCCATTTTTTCATAGTGCCGCGGCACAGAAAATGTTAACATAATTGTAACAGTTTTTGTGTTTAGGAAAAACAGTCTCTGATTATAATAAGTATATAGGGAGGTGAAGAGGGTGAAACAGTACGTCTTTTCCTTTTACACAGACCAAGGAAGAACGTCTGTCTGGGATGAGGCGATTCCGGCATCCGGGATGATGGAAGCCTTTTCGAAAGCTCGACGGCTGCTCATCAGGTACAAACAAGAGAAAGGCATGCCGGTTCGCGTGCGATATAAAGGCGTCCGCTATCGCCACACCGACATTGCATAACGTTGAAAGTTAAAAAGAAAGGATGGGAGCATGCCTTTCCTGCGACAATCGACACGCAGCGGGTAACGTGCAGTGTTTCATGAACCACTCGGGAACACTGCACGTTATTTTATTTGCCTTTCAACTCGGCAGGAGAAAGGGACAAGCCCAGCCACTGTCAAACGATCAGGAAGGCGAGACGGATGCGGAAAATGATTGCGGTGAAACACATACTGCTCGGGCACAAGCTAGGAACGGCGCAAAAACCAAATCGGCGACGACTCTTGATTTTTTGGTATGACACAACAAATATGGACGAGCCCGCATCTCATCATCGCGCACTCCTTTATACCTATAACGGATTTCCAGGTGGCGAGGAGCTTAGCAGCCAAATATGTCCGCTGCATGCGTATGCTGCAAAAGCGCTCATTCATGACGGATGTCGTTGTTTTTTTGCTTTTCGTCTCACTATCAAAAGATTACTTTTTATTGAGACAAAACTGAATATAACTTCCTATAATTTATATTATGTCTACTAGCTAATTTCTGCACAAATGGAGGGTTTCTTCCCTCAAGTGCCCATAAAATCAATTATCCGGAACTTGTTATCCTAAGTTCCTCATAATTTTTTGTGTCTACGAATTATCATCTTTTAAACGAATTATCATTGTTTTTTTACCGATTATCATCGGTCGTTGATTATCAGCTGGAGGTGTTTTTTATGTTGTTTCGACAAGCCATTGATGAATTTCTTTTGTACTTGCAAATTGAAAAAAACTATTCACTTAACACCGTTGATGGTTATGCGTATGATTTGAGATGTTTCGAGAACTTCTTAATCCAACATGGTTATTCTGTACAACTTAATGACATTACAAAAACACATGTTCGTCGATTCATCCAGCATCAGATTACAAAAGAAAATGTCAAACCTAGAACGATCTATCGGAGAATTTCTTGCTTGAAATCGTTCAGTAAATACTGTGTCAAAGAAAATCTAATCGACAACGATTTTATGATCGGAATTGATACTCCTAAAACGGATAGTAAATTACCGACTTATATGTCTTTGTCTGAACTCCGAAAGCTGTTTCATTTTTTGGAGCAAGATAATAGCCGAATGGCGATGCGAAACCATCTTCTGTTTAAACTGTTAGCCACTACGGGTATGCGAAGATCTGAAATTGTTGAACTAACTTGGGAACAAATTGATTTATCTAACAACACGATACGTATATATGGGAAAGGAAAAAAAGAGCGCTTACTCCCCCCTCATCCTATGGTTGTCCCATTAATTTGTTGTTCTCCACGATGAGATTCAAGCCCTAAATAACCTCTCCCACCCCTTCATACACGCAGCGATCCGATACTTTACTTATCTTACACCAGCCTTGAATACCTTCTTCGTCTTCAGCGACTAAACATAAATTTGCAGCAATGGTCGATTCCCATTTTTCGAACGATGGTGCTGTCGTTTCAAACGTTGCTTGTCCTGTCGCAATTCCTTGCTCGTAAATCTCCTTCACTTGCAGCCAATCCTCTTTGCGAAAGCGGCGAATGTTCATATGAAAAATCCCTCCCTCTATAAATGTTGATATATCAACGGTTGTAGCCGTTTCAGGGGTGTCAAAAAATATTTTTCGACAAAGTTCCTAACATTATTTCTTAAATATATGTATATCTTACATTGGGTGGGTACACTTCGCGGCCACTACTGGTTAAATTTGGTTGTAGTAGGGGAAGCGTATGGGATGCACCGTGGATCTCTGCATCGCTGATGATGACGAACCCTCCCATGTCTCTTGGCATCTTAGTGGAATAAAAGATTTTATAATCTTGATAGATATAATGCGAGTTCTCTTATCTTTTCATCAGTTTTTTCCTTTATCTCATCTCGTCTTTTATTAGGCGAATAGAATGTATCTCTTTTTATAATATGGTCAGAAAGATTGAGTAGTCCAATTGCTTTTTTATTAAACTTCCTCGCAACAGCTAGAGTTGTAGCTGTTTCCATATCAACCCCTATATGACCACTTTTAGCCCATTTTTGAACCATTTCACTTGTTTCTACCATGATTGCACCCGTTGTAAAGACGGTTCCTGTTACATAACTATATCCCCTGTCTTCACAAAAGTTAATTGCTGTCTCTATAAGTTCTCTATCAGATTGTACTGTTTGTTGGTCTGGTAGATACCAATGTGAAACACCATCTGCCATTTCAGCAGCGGTTACAATTAAAATATCACCAAACTGTACATCATGAGATAGACCACCAAAGTATCCCGTCTGAATGAAAATATCGGTTCCAAGAGATGCAAATTGATGACATATTACTGCAGCACTTGGACCTCCAAATACATTAGCAAATCCGATTCTTTGATTATTTAATTTCCCTATAATTGAATTCCAATGAGGTGTCCATATATCCTTAACAATCTTATCTTTCCATATCGTTAGGTTTTTTTCATGTTCCCAAGCACCATGAATAATAAATGACTTTGGAACATCCTTTTCTTCTATATTAAATGCTTTTAGCCAATCTTTCTTTGTAAATTCACCGTATAATTTCAAGATTATCACTCCCTAGATATTAATTTGTCCTCAGAAAAACTTAAAAAAACCTAAGCATTTAATTGGTTCTAATCCCTCTCCAAATGAATCTGTGACGCCTTCCTCGAACCAACATATAGAACCAGCACTAACGCCAGCTAAAACAATCCCTTAGTTCCAAGCTTTTCTCAAAATATTATCTAAACCCCACTCTTTCCATAAAACTAATCAGTTTCTTGTATTTCCCCCACCAACATATATAATATCCTTCTCCAGTATAAACCCCTCTAAATCTCTTGTTGGCGGTTTAAATAAAGATAAATGAGAAAACTTGTCATTTCAAGCACCTTTCCCCATTATGAATATCAACACGGTTGCTTTCGCTCGATTAACGAATTAAAAAGAATCACTTTTATGGCGGATTGACCCCCTAATTTTGGACACATCCTATCTTATTTTAGGTTATTCTTAAAATTTCTCATTTTTTCTTGGCAAGAAAGATCAAATCCCTCTTGCCTTATACTCGAATTTCTTTAATTATTAACGCTTCCGTTTGCGCTTTTTTGTAAAATTCATGCGGCGGAAGATCGAGAATGCTTGAATGAATCCTCCGTTCGTTATAAAATCGCATATACTCCACCACAGCTTGATAAGCCTCTTCATAGCGATCAAACACCATTCTCCCTAGAAGGCCGGTGAATTAATGGGGCATAGACTTCCCACATGTCGAATTTTGGAGGCCATTCTCCCCGCCATTTGGCGCCAAAGGATGGGAAGACGAGC
>NZ_PIJF01000075.1:0-8851 GCF_002809985.1 Geobacillus sp. WSUCF-018B | reverse complement strand
TTGATGTGATCAAAAAACAGCTCCGTATCGCGTAAGGGGTACCCTGTTTGTCTCTCTAACCATGGAAATTATTGTAATGAAAAATGCTCATCTACAGTTATTTAGTTTTTCAGAATAACTTTTTGACCAACACGACAAGCGATGGCAATCCTTTTTTTACCATCGCTAGTCGTTCCATATGACGTTACACGTAAATGCTCTCATCCATTCCCAATCCTTGCAGAATCCTTCGCTGCTCGTAGGTGAGCGGTTTTCCTAGCGCGCGTTGGATGCGTCCATCCGGCAGCTTGAGGAGGACGACTTTCACATACTCAAACAACTGAAAAATCGCTTGCCCGGTCGGTCGGGTCAGCTTGCGGCCTCCGGCGCCCTTTAACGGGCGTTCTGGTGTGATGAACTGACGCACCCGGCGCTGAAAGACGCGGTAAATCGCCAAGGCCAAGAGAAATAAATAGCCCAACACCGCCACCCGTTCTGGCTTTTTGACGTAAATCTCGTCGGTGAAGAACGGATCTTTGAGAAAGGAGAAGTTCATTTCCACCGAGATTTGCCCTTTATACAACTTCAAGATTTCTCGAGCATCCATCGTTCGGCCTTTCCATTCCTTCGGAACGGTCGTGACGAGGACAAACCGGGACGCTTTCCGTCTTGCCTGTTCCCATGCCTGTTGGTGGAATTCGACGTCCAGGCGCAAAAGATACAGCGTCTCCACCTCGGGTTCCACCCCTTTTTTCGGCCGGCCGCGCCGTTTTTTCGGGCGCACGATCTCTTCGACCGCGGCCTTGACCCGATGAAACCGGGGGCGAAGGGACGCCTTGAGGGACGCCAAGGCTTGTTCGGCGTCTTCGCGGCAGGAGAAGGGGTGACGCTCCCAACGGGCTTGTTCCTCGCGAAGAAGCTCCGCTTCTTTGACCCGCTCTTTTTCGAGCGTTTTTCCTTTGCGCTGGTCGAGTGCGCTCGATTCGACGACGATCAGCCGAACGGGGTGGCCTTCATACGTCGAGGCCGTTTCCCATACCCGGTACGCCGCGCCGTTTTTCTCGGCCAACGAAAAGGAGTCGCTCCACGCTGGATCGGGTTGGACATCCGCTTCCGCCAGAGCAGCTTTGACGATTCGGAGCGACGATGGGCCTCTCGTGATCAAAAAGGCGTTGGCGGCTTTCGTCTGCGCCAGAGTGTCTTTCGTCATGGCGGCGGAATCGGCCACGTAAATCCATTCGTCTTCAATCTTGGCTTGTTTGAGCTGTTCGTGGACACGGGACAGCACCTCCGGATTCCACGTTTTGTCCGGCAGGTTGCCGTCGTGCACATCGCCGTAAAACGGGATGCCATCCTCGTTGCCGATCAGCCCGAAACCGATCTGTTTTTGCCAGCGATGATGCCGGTTGTAGCCATGCGTGATCCGCAGGGCCTCTGACGAGACCGATTCATACGCGCCGTAAACGGTCTTGTCCGTCGTATCGGCGTGGAAGGCCTGGAGAGGAAGGTCTTCTTTCCGATAAATGTGAATCAAGCAAGTGCTGATCACCTTGTGAATATCCGCCTCATACAGGCGGTCGAGATGACGAGCCAACGCATCATCATTGAACCAAGAAGGCTTCAGCCCCGGCCGGATCAGCTTCGACAAATCGATCTCATGCGCCCATCGCTCCAAATGGACGAGTGCTTGTCGTCCGCTCAAGATATCCAGAAGGATCAGCTTGACCGCATCGCTGGTTCGGGTTTGGCATTGGGGATCCACCGGAACCAGCCGATCGATGAGCTGGGGAAGGTCAAGATCTTGGAAAAGGGCACTTATTATATTCAAATAGGAACTGTCATAAATCTCACAAATTTGAACATCCATGGTGGACAAACTCCTTTGCATTCCTTGTGTGTCAAGGATTCATTCCACATCGATGCAAAAAAATCCTCCCGATTTTCGTCGGAAGGGTGCGAAATGTGAGTTAGTAAAATGTTTATACAAAAATAAGCAGAGATAGAGTATTCTTAGACTGTTATCTACAGTCCTAAGAATACTCTATCTCACTTTCTAAAGGTTAAACAACGTTGAATGAGTATAGATCTATATTTACAACTATTTTTTCAATATGAAGGAGATAAAATAGAGCTCACTCTATTTTAGTGAGCTCTTACATAAATGGTTTATTTAGACTTTAGTACTTCTTTTAACAACTCAATAGCATGTTCATCGGTTGGATCGTTTGTACCAAGCTCGCCGCGGAAGGCTTTGGAGAGAATAGATTGTTTTATATTGTCTATCTTCATGTGTATATCATTCAAAATTAAATATTCATTTTTCAAATTATCAAGAAGTCTTTCAACTATTCTTACTATTTCATATTGTTCCTCCAACGGTGGAACATAAACTAATACATCTCTAATTGTTTCCATAGACAAACTTTGTTGAGCGGTTGCTTTCATTTTTGACTTTATATAAGACTGCCCGATTGGTGATTGTAAATACAAATTGAGATACTCAGCCAGTATTCCATCGACAGTTATCTTTGCTACATTAGGAGCTAAATGCCAGCGTCTGTTATCTCTAGGTGCCATACAAACATTTCCTGTTCCTGAACCTATAAATACCATTAAAACTTCTCCGCCATGCACTTGTGATCTCTCGAGTAAGTCAGATACTTCTTTAGTTATATATTTGATATTAGATTCTATAAACTCTCCCATCTGAACATTTTGCGCCCTTATTACAGGAACATCCCCAGTTTCTGTTAAGTTAAAATACTTTGTATACTCAAATCCTGCTAACTTTGTCACATGAGCTAAAAAGCCAATATTAGTAATCGTCCAAGTATCTGGTAAAGAGTGTCTAGGTTTTTCTTCTATAACAGGCACCTCATCTAGATAAAGCTTTCTTGGTTTCTTTTCTCCATTTATTTTAGCTAATCTACATAAATCTGAATATTTTCTTTTTCTTTCTGAAGCAATTTCTTGCAACATAAGGGAAGCAGAAACTAAATGTTCATTCTTTTTACGCCATGATCGTGTTAGTTCCCCTCGAAACGCCTTATCCAAAATCGCTGACCGTCGAAGTTCAAACGATTCTTTTACTTCTTCAATCAACCGCTTCGCTTCATCAATTTTAGCAAAAAGCCGGTCTACCTTATCAGCAATGCGTTTTTGTTCGTTTAAAGGTGGAAGTGGAAAAGATAAATTTTGGAGATGTTCTTTTTTAATATTTTTGATATTACTTCCTTTTGCCAAATTTGAAATAACAGATTTATAACTTGAAGATTGAAAATAAAAGCCAAAATAATCTCCATTTATTTTTTTATCTGGTCTTAATAATGTTACGAATGCCCCAAAACTTTCATTTACAAATTCAGGAGTTACAGATGCAGCTTTACCAATTACTTTATTACTTCCTGTTGATGACACTAGTAATACGTCTTTTTCTTGCAGACGTTGATTTTCGTTGATAATGTCATTTTTAACATATACATTATCATCTTGATTAACTAGTTTCCCTTCTTGGATATTTCCACCTCTAATAACCAAGGAGGTATTAGCATTTTTAAATTGTTCTACTTGATCTTTTTTGTACGAAACACCTCTAACTATTTCTGCTATAGCTCCACAATTCACCCAAACCCAATTCTCCGGCACTTTATAAGGCTGTTCTTCTTCAGGCACTAATGCTTCTTCTAATAGTTCCTCAATAGACTTTTGCTTTTTTTTGCTCATTTTTTAAGCACCTCAGATGTTTCTGCCACTTTCAGTGTTTCGTTAGAAGTCATTTGGTAGCTATTAGGTTGTTCGACAGCTTTTAACTCGGCAATGACTTCGTTTAGTAACGAAATCGCCAATTCTAATTTTCCCACCGCTTCTTCGGCGGAATCGATTGGGTCTGGCAAGTTTTCGTAGACGGACAGTGATTCATCAGAAATTAAGCCAATATCTAAGCTGTCGCCGTTTTTCGCAATTTCTTCACGGGTAAACACATTCCAGCGCTCGTCTTTGACTTGACGGCGATCTTCTGCTGTGTAGGCTTTAATAAATCCTTCAAAATGGTCTTTCGTTAGCGGATTCCGCTTACCGAAGGAAGGCATGTTCGTACGTAAATCGTACACCCATACTTCTTTCGTATTGCCGACATCTGTTTTCCCACGGGTGAAGAATAAGACGTTCGTTTTCACTCCTTGGGCATAGAAAATCCCTGTCGGCAAGCGTAAAATCGTATGCAAATTACATTTGTCCATTAAGTCACGACGAATGTCAGCACCAACTCCGCCTTCAAACAATACGTTGTCAGGTACAACAACAGCGGCTCGTGCTTTTCCATTCGGTTTTAAAGCTCTGTAAATATGTTGCAAGAAATTTAGCTGTTTGTTTGATGTTGTAAAGGTAAAGTCTGTTCGTGTTGCCCGCTCGCCACCCTTTTTCGTCCCAAACGGCGGATTCGTCAAAATCACATCATAATTTTTCAAACTTTCACCAAGTGATGAGAGGGTATCACCTAACAAGATTTCTCCATGAATATCATGAAGCAACGCATTCATGACCGCTAAGCGATGCGTATCTCTGACAAGCTCTACTCCTGAGAATGCCTTGTATTTTTGAAATTCGATTTCTTCTTGGGATAAATCAAAATAATCATCGGTCTGCTCACGAACATGGCGATCTGCCGCGATCATAAAGCCGAATGTCCCCGCGGCAGGGTCATGGCAGCGCTCGCCCGGCTGTGGATTCACAAGTTCTACAATGACATCAATGAGGACGCGAGGCGTAAAATATTGCCCCGCTCCTGATTTGACTTCACTCGCGTTCTTTTCTAACAGTCCTTCATACAAATCGCCTAAACCTTCTTGCTTCGCGTTATACCAATCTAAGTTATTAATGGATTGAATAATTTTTTCTAGGTTCTTTGGTTCTCTAATATTCGATGTCGCGTCCGTATAAATTTGTTTTAATAATTCATTTTCCTCTTTCCCTAAATCAAGTAACAACTGTTGATAATGCTCTTTTAGTTCAATTCCGTCTTTTTCTACTAACGAATCCCAGCGGTATTTTTCTGGAATGATATATTCTTGACCGGTTTCTTTCATCATTTTCAAGAACAACAAATACGTTAGCTCTGTCACATATTGGTGATAGGTAATGCCGTCATCACGAAGAACGTTACATAAATTCCATAGCTTTTGGACGATTTCTCTGTTGTTCATCTACGCTTGCTCCTTCTTAGAATAGTTGTATAAGTTGTAATTAATTTCACGAATAATGTGAGGTAATTGTCCGTCGAAAATTTTATTTAATTGTTTAAAGCCTCCGTGGCTCTTAAATGGCTCATA
Source organism: Geobacillus sp. WSUCF-018B (assembly GCF_002809985.1). Taxonomy (NCBI): domain Bacteria; kingdom Bacillati; phylum Bacillota; class Bacilli; order Caryophanales; family Anoxybacillaceae; genus Geobacillus; species Geobacillus sp. WSUCF-018B. The sequence continues at coordinate 3,545 of NZ_PIJF01000075.1, read as the reverse complement.
TTCAAACGCTTTTTCCGGATCTGGATGAAGAACATATTCTTGCAGTAATTGCTTTTCAATGCGTTCGAGCCATTTCTTTTGCACCGGCGGCCATGCTTTCATTTGGTAAATTTTTTTCATGGCGTTTTTAATTCGTTCTTCATGGCTAATGAGCGGATCGCCTAGCGCTTGCTGGCGAATGAAGGCGATGATGTCCGCCGCGATGTCTTCATTTTTCGCCTCCCGCCATGCCGCTTGCAGTTTTTTCTCGGAAAAGCCTTTTTGGTCCAATTCGAGCAGCAGCTTTTTCAGTTCTTCTCTCGTTAACTCAGTTGGACGTTGACAAACAATCATTAAAGCTGGGATTTTGTTCATATTGTTGCGAATAAATTCACCGAACGATTGCAAGTAGTCATCTGGCTTTTCCGCGTTTCCGTATCCGCGTTTTACCGCAATCAGCTTATCTTCATGTTTGGAAATATATTGCTTATTTTCCCGATAGCGATTTTCATCCATATAGCGGAACATGGACTTGTACTCTTTTAATTGTACAGGTAATTCATCCGGCTGCAAGGCTTTTACCCAATCGATAAACTCATCGACCGTTTTGCCTCCGGACAGCACTTTAAAGTCTTGATGCTGCCTATCGGACCATTTCCGCTTTTTCCGCTGGATTTTGGCAATAATTTGTTCTTTTTGATATTGAAGATGTTCCGTTTTTTCTAGTCCCTCTAATTCTTCGACTAATTGAGTCAGCGAAATATTCGGACGCGTTACAACCGGCTTCATGCTTGTATATGGTTTTAAAGATTCATAAATCCCAACCGCATCAAAAATTTTAAAATGGTCTTTTTGGATTTCTTCGCATCTTCTCGTTGCGCGTCCTAACATTTGTTCATACAGAATGCGCGAGCGAACACGCCGTAAGAAGACAAGATTCGTAATCGCCGGCACGTCCACACCCGTCGTCAGCAAATCAACCGTAACGACAATTGTTGGATATTTTTCGTTTTTAAAACGGCGGATCGCACCAGAAGGATCTTTAATCGAACCGGTAATTTTCATCACCGCGTTGTCTTCGACTTCACCGTATAGTTTTTCGAACTCTTCTTTTAAAAGGCGAACGACTAAGTCAGCATGATCATCAGTGGCAGCAAAAATTAACGTTTTTCCTTCATCATCCGGAGAAATATATTTCGTCAATTCACGAATGATGACACGATTAAAGCTTTCCGTAATGACTTTTGTGTTAAACTGAGACACATCAATATTGACTTCGTCTTCTAAATACTCTTGAGAAATCGTTCCTGTCACCGTGTCATACACATCGACCGTTTCCCCTTTCGCCCACGTAATCCCTTCTTTTTTCAACACCGTTTCAAATTGATACGGGGGTTCATGGTCGACTAAATAGCCATCCACTACCGCTTCCCGATAAGAATACGTGAAGACAGGCGGACCAAAGATCTCCGTCGTATGAAGTGCCGGCGTCGCCGTCAATCCGATGCGGACGGCATCAAAATAATCGAGCACTTTGCGGTATTTGCTGACATAGTCTTGATGATCTCTAAATTGCAGTTCCACCTCATCCATTTCTTTATCTAACGTATAACCGCGATGGGCTTCGTCCACAATAATGCAGTCATACTGATCCACAGGCGGGATGTCTTCCGAGCGGTCGTTATAAAAAATTCGTTTTAACATTCCTTGTACGGTAGCGATATGCACTTTCGTTTCGTCATCTGGTTTTTGATCGTATAACGATTGTAAGCTATAAATTTCGGTGAACGTATGGAAACTTTCCATCTTGCTTTCTTTAAAAGCACTTTCCGCTTGTTCCGCTAGCGCTTTTCGGTCAACAAGGAATAAAATTCGATGAAAACGCTTTGCTTTGAGTAATCGGTAAATGAGACCAATCGCCATTCTCGTTTTCCCTGTTCCGGTTGCCATTGCGATTAAAATGCTTCGTTTTTTCTCTTCCAGTGCTTTTTCAACGGCTTGAATGGCTTTCACTTGATAGTCTCTTAATTTTAGATAATCAAATTTTTCATCACGCAAAAATTGTTCTGAACGTTCGATATCCTGCTCTAACAATTTTTTTAACCCGCGAGGAGTGTACCAGCCTTGCAGCGGGCGCGGATGGTTCGTCGATTTTCGGGCATCTAAAAACCAAATGCCTGATTTTTGTTCGAGCTGTTTTAAATACGGACGGCCATTGGTCGCAAAAAGAAACGGAACAAAGTAGTCTCCCCACGGTTCATGGATCACTTCGTTGCCATGTCGAACGACTAATTTTGCATATTCTTTTGCTTGTTCAATGTCGGATGGAATATCTTTGCTGGCGCGTTTCGCCTCAATGATTCCCACCAGTTCAAGGCCAATAAATAGCGCGTAATCGGCGTAACCGCGTTTTAAAGGCCATTCCGCGATTGCCATGTTTCGGCCTTTTTCCGGACGAACTCCTTTTGAGAACCGTAACTTTTCAGAGTCAGCCTCCCATCCAGCATCTCGTAATTGTTGGTCAATAAGAATACGGGTTTCTGCCTCCGTCAATTCAAAGTTAGCGATTGCACGTTGAGAGAATTCACGTCGTTTTTGCTTCTCTTCACTGCTAATATATAGCTGTTCTTTCCGTATCTTTTCAAGCTCTGTTTCCAATTGAGCAAGCTTTTCTTCGTATGACTTAACTACATGATCCAACTCATCTGCTGATATAGATGTTTGTGGTGTCGGTTCGATATACTCTGGAGCTTGGAATGACCAATCGCCATACACTTCCATAAACCAAACGGCTATGCGGAACGCCATATGCAATAAAGCTTTTGCCTCATTTACTTCTCCATAACTCGGATTATGTACCGCTTCATTCCCTTTCAACCGAATAACCGTAAATAAGTCATATATTTCTTTTGGGATAATTTGCTCATAAAAAAGAACTCTTAGACGTTCTTGCTGATCAGTTCCCCGTTCTTCCCGAATTTCTTCTAAAGCTAAAATATATTTTGTAATCGTTTCTGCAAATTTTCTCAGCTCACTAATCGTCACATTTGGATTTTGATATACATTTCGTTCCGCCGTTTCCCCAACACGGGCGAGAACTTCCCATTTTTCTTCTAAAAAGCGAAAATTGTGTGACATATACACACCTCACCCATATATATTTCTTGGCTCAATTACTCTAATACTTAAATGCTTGGAAATACATTATCGCCTAAAGGGATATATAGTACTATTTTAGCATAAATTTTACAATATTTCTCACTTCTCATTATGTAACAAATACATTTTACCGACACGAAACTACATCGTTAATTTTCTTAAACGTAACACAATATTATCGTTTTTTAACACAAAATGAACAACTAAGTAAAATTCCCCTTCGTTTTTAGTTTAAAAGAATCTTTCAGAAAGGCTATTAAGGGAACTAATAAATTTGTAAGATGATATGGTCTTTCCAATAAAAATTTGGTTCATCACCAAATTTTGTGATTTAGTGACAAAAAAGAGAAAGCACTGACGAGATCCTGGCCATAATGTTAGCGGTGAAATCAACATTAAGGAGGTCT
>NZ_PIJF01000074.1:0-9262 GCF_002809985.1 Geobacillus sp. WSUCF-018B | reverse complement strand
AAGAATGTCCAAGCCTTTATTCAGCGAATCAACCAGAAACCAGAACAAACGATCGATCGTTTGTGTGTTCAGTTGTAAATCTTTAATTCAACTTATATAACTCACACATCTTTTTCAATTTCCCAGCCGTCAATCGCGTCGATCGCAACGTTTGGCCATACATTCCCCCCCTTCTTTTCCACATGCGCATAAAAAAAGAGCCCCTCCGGCTCTTTTTTCTTTCCCCACTTTCAGTGATGTTCCATCAACCTCTTGCAACAGCATCTTTTTTGGCTGCTAAGGTCCCTCACCACACGCCCCTCACCGCCTCCGCGCCACAAAAAACCACCGTTCCGCCGTCTCGGTCGGAGGCGCATCGGTGAAATCGGCGGTCACTTCAAGCACCTCAAAGCCGGCGGAATCGAGCCATCGCTCATAGACAGCGCGCTCGAACGTGCGCTGTTCGTGCCATTCGTCATAGCGCTCGTAAAGATCGCCGCGGCGGGCGAAAAACGTCAGTTCGTGCCCGACGCTGTGCGGCCAGTCAAGCGGATGGCACGTCCAAATGTAGCTGAGATCGTCGCCTTGATCGGCGAAGACGGCATTGCGGAACAAGACGTCCATTTTGTAAACCGAGTGGACGTCAAACAGCAGCAGCCCTTCAGGACCGAGCGCGCGGGAGACGGCGGCGAACGTCCGCTTCACATCCTCTTCATCCGTTAAATAGTTGAGAGCATCGCAAAACAGGAAGGCGCCATCGAGATCAGAAAACCCGTCGAGCTCCGCCATGTTTTGCTCGAAAAACGGCACGTTGACACCGGCTGCCTCCGCTTTCGCCTGGGCGACGGCGAGCATATGTTCGGATAGATCCACGCCGGATACTTGCCATCCGGCCTTGGCGAGGCGGATGGCAAGTTCGCCCGTCCCGCAGCCGATGTCGACAACCCGCCGTCCCGGCCGTTTGGCGTATCGGGCGAAAACCCGCTCGACAAATGATTGCCACGCATCATACGGCGCCTCGGCCATGAGCGCATCGTACCAATCGGCGAAACGAGCATAGGTCATGGCTGCAGCACAGCCGCGACGTCTTCCATCGGGGCGTCCCCCCAAAGCCGTTCGAGATTGTAATAGTCGCGCTCGTCTTTCGCAAATACGTGGGCGACGATGTCGCCGAGGTCCACAAGCACCCATTTCGCCTCCTGGAATCCTTCAACCCGCTTCACCGCTAAGCCGCGCTCTTCCGCTTGGTCTTGAATTTCGCGGGCGATGGCCTGCACTTGTTTGTCCGAATTGCCATGGCAAATGACAAAATAATCGGCAACGGGCGAAATGCCTTTCATATTGAGCACGACAATGTTTTCCGCCTTTTTATCATCCGCCGCGCGGACGATAAGCTGCAACGCCTCTTGTTCCGTCACTGTTTTGCTTCCCCCTTCACTTCACTCACGAGTGAATTGTACGCATGAATCGTATCTGGATAAATGAGCTGGCGCTTCTCAAGCAAAAACGCAATCGTATTTTTCACCGCCTGCAACAGCGCGCGATCGAGATCTTCCTCGGCGAGGCGCCTTACTTCCTCAACGCCGGGAAACTTCCTCCCCGGTTCGATATAGTCAGCCAAATAAATAATTTTTTCAAGCAGCGTCATCCTAGCTCTTCCCGATGTATGGTAGCGAATGGCATCCAGCACGTCTGGATCGTCAATGCCGACTTCCGTCTGCACCAAATAGGCGCCGACGGGCGCATGCCACAATTCACTGTTGTACGCAAGCAAGTCGTTGGGCATATTGTGCGCCAAAATGATTTGTTTCATTTCTTCAACCGGGCGGAATTTCGCATAGTCATGGAAAATGGCGGCCAATTCCGCTTTTTTGACGTCGGCGCCATACTGGTTGGCTAGCTTAACGGCCGTTTCGACAACGCCAAGCGTATGCTCGTAGCGCTGCTCCGTCAACTGTTGTTTCACAATCAGCAACGCCTGTTCTCGCTCCATATAATCCCTTCTCCTCAATATAAAGTCTCACACCTTCCGGCACGAGGTAGCGGATCGTCTGCCCGTTTTGCATCCGCTGGCGGATAAGCGACGAAGAGACGGCAAACTGCGGCACCTCCACCTCGACGACCGGGTATGGCGTTTCCATGGAATAACCGGGGCGCTTCACCCCGACAAACGTCACAAGCTTAATCAGCTCGTCAATGCGGTGCCAGTTCGGCAAATATTCGACCATATCCGCCCCGATAATGAAATAAAACTCATCATCCGGATGCATGGCGACGAGCTGCCGGACCGTATCGTACGTATAGGAAGGCCCCTCCCGTTCAAGCTCGATCGTCTCAACATGAAAGCATGGATGACCGGCCACCGCCAACTCGAGCATGCGGAGCCGATCCTCGCTTTTCGTCACTTGTTCGTGCTGCTTATGGGGAGGAATGCGGTTGGGCAGAAACCAAATTTGTGACAACTCAAGGGCGTCAAGCACTTCATTCGCCATAATCAAATGGCCGTAATGGGGTGGATCGAACGTTCCGCCGAGAATCCCGATTTTTCCCATCTTCCTTCCCCCCGCCGTTTCATCTTGGCCGCGCCGCTTGTCAGTCAGGCAAAACGATTTGTTTGTGTTCTTTCGACTCTTTGTATAAGACGATCGTATTGCCGATCACTTGCACAAGTTCGGCCCCCGTCCCGGCTGCCAGTTGCTCAGCGACGGTGTAGCGGTCTTCTTCGCAGTTTTGCAACACGCTCACTTTCAACAGTTCGCGCGCCTCCAGCGCTGCGGCAATTTGTTTCGTCATCTCTTCGGTGACGCCGCCTTTGCCGACTTGGAAAATCGGCTTGATATGATGAGCTTGCGCCCGCAAAAACCGTTTTTGTTTTCCCGTCAGCATATGTTACCTCCTTAACGCTTCGATGACAAGCTGTTTCATCCGGTTGACATCCGGCCATTGGCCGGTCCATTTTTCAAACGCTAGCGCTCCCTGGTACACGAGCATGCCGACGCCGTTTTGCACACGAGCGCCGCGTGCTTTCGCTTCCTTCAGCCACTTCGTTTCAAGCGGGTTGTAAATGATATCCGATACGATCGTCCCCGGCTGCAGCCGTTCAAGGGAAAGCGGCTGCGCCTCGACACGCGGATGCATGCCGACAGAAGTGGTATTGATAATAATATCGTATTCGTCAAGCCGCGTTTCCGCCTCGGCGAGTGAAAAATACGCCGAGCGGCCATCCTCCCCTTCGCGCACGAGCTGCTCCGCCTTTTCCACCGTCCGGTTGGTCATATCGATGCGCTTGGCTGCCGTCGACAGCAATGAAAAGTAAATGCCGCGTGCGCCGCCGCCGGCGCCGATCAGCAAAATCCGCTTGCCGTCGAGACTGACGTCCATTTCCTCCTCGAGCGCCTTGACGTAGCCAGGTCCGTCCGTATTATAGCCGACGAGCCGGCCGTTGTCATTGACGATTGTATTTACCGCCCCGATGCGGCGCGCATGGTCGTCGATGTCATCCAAAAATGGAATAACCGCCATCTTATGCGGAATGGTGACGTTCACCCCGGCAATGCCGAGCGCCCGCACGCCGGCGATGGCCTCACTGACTTGCTTCGGGTGAACAGAAAATAGGTGATAGCGCGCCGGGATTCCGAGGCGGACAAACGCGTCGTTATGCATAAGCGGCGACAGCGAATGCTCAACGGGAAACCCGAGCAGCCCATATACGTTCTCCATATTCTCCCCTCCCATCACGTTAAATCAACGATTGACGAATAAATACATCCACCCCTTTTGGAGCATGGACGACGAGCTGGGCTCCCGGGTCGTTGCACGTCACCCAACCAAGTCCGGAAAAGACGATATCCGTCTTCTGCTCCTTCACAGACAGCGACCGCGGCACAAGCGGCGGAAATTCAGCGGCATAGCGTTTGTTTGGCGGCGACAGCAAATCGCCAAGCTGATTGGCATAAAGGGAGTCAGCTTTTTCCAACTTCGTCCGATGAACCGTCAACTCATTGGCCATGTAGCAGACGAACGAGCGGCGCCCGCCTTTGATGTAATCGAGGCGGGCCAAGCCGCCGAAAAAGAGCGTCTGCCCTTCGTTGAGCTGATAAACGCGCGGATGGATTTCCCGCTTCGGCGTAATGATCTTCAAGTCGCGCGCATCAACAAAGTGCGCCATTTGGTGATGGTTGATGATCCCCGGCGTATCATACAGCGTCGCTCCACCCTCAAGCGGAATTTCGATCATATCGAGTGTCGTCCCCGGGAAATATGACGTGGTAATCACATTCCCTTTGCCGGTCGCCTCTTCAATGATCCGATTGATGAACGTCGACTTGCCGACATTCGTGCAGCCGACGACATACACATCGCCGCCGTCGCGGCAACGGTCGATCGCTTCCATCACCTTTGCCATGCCGATTCCTTTTGCCGCGCTCACCAGACAGACGTCTACCGGACGCAGCCCGAGCTCTTCCGCCATGCGGCGCATCCATTGCAACAGCTTTGGATATTTTACCGATCTCGGCAGCAAATCAACTTTGTTGCCGACAAGCAAAATCGGGTTGTCAGCCGCAAACCGTGGCAATCCTGGAATAAAGCTCCCGTTAAAGTCAAAAATATCGACGATGTTGACGACAAGCGCCTTCGATTCCCCGATGCGGTGCAGCATGTTTAAAAAATCGCTGTCATCAAGCGGCACGTCTTGCACTTCGTTGTAATGTTTTAGGCGGAAGCAGCGCTGGCAAATGATTTCTTCCTCGTCTTTTTCGAGCACGCTTTTTGGCGCATAGCCCGCCTTTTTCGGATCGTCAAACTGAATGGCCGCCCCGCAGCCGATGCAACGCAGTTGTGGCTCCACGATCATTCCTCCCAATAAATCATCCCTTTTTTCCGCATAGCGTTTAAAATTTTCCGTTCCATTTTCCGGTTAACGCGCGTCCATAATCCGTCCGTCTGGGCGACCGGGACGACTAAAATCGTATTCAATCCAAGGCGGTTGCCGCCAAGCACATCGGTCAGCAGCTGATCGCCGATGACGACGACTTCCTCTTTGCTCAGCCCCATCATGGCCAGTGCCTGCAAAAATGCGCGCGTCAGCGGTTTGCGCGCCTCGAAAATGAACGGAATGCCAAGCGGTTCGGCAAACGACTGCACGCGTCGTTTATTATTATTCGATACGATCACAACCTTAATGCCCGCCCGCTTGACCGCCTCAAACCAGGCGGCCAGCTCCGGCGTGGCGCTGGGCCGGTCCCATTCAACGAGCGTATTGTCCAGATCGGTGATAATTCCTTTTACCCCTTTTTTCTTCAGCTCGTCCGGCTGAATGTCAATGACGCGCTTCACAAATTGGCTTGGCAAAAAATAATGAAGCATATCGCTCACCTGCCTTTGTCTTTGCTTTTCCCATGATAGCGAATTTGGCCGTTCATTTCAAAACAAAGTTTGGCAGCCGCCCGGCTGCAGACATGCAGAACAGAAAGTTTTCGACAAATTCCGCGCCCTCCCGGTTTGTGGATAACTGTTATCCACAACATTCACAAAGTGATGGTCATGCCTACACTATTTTATAAACAAGTTTTCCACACATTATCCACCATCCCCTGTGGATAACAGAACGGTTGTTCTATTTTGCAAATCATGGTACATTGAAAGTAACCTACCATTATATGTATAAACCCATCATTTCATTCCATTCAAAAGGAGGGCTTCGCCGATGAAACATTTATCGGATGAACTGTTGATCGAGTCGTACTTCAAGGCGAAAGAACTCAACTTAAGCCCGGAATTCATCGAATTGATCGAACAGGAAATCCAGCGCCGCTCATTGACCCATAAAATCAAGCTGTCGTCGTGAAACGGAGGCCTTCGGGCTTTTTTTTTGTTTGCCGCCTTCATCCCGGCGCCTAGCGCCAATAGCCGAGCCGTTCGCCGACTTTCACCGGCATCGGCGCAACGATGCGTGGGTCAGGGGCGAAACTTCCGCGTTCAAACAGCAAGACGACCGTTGAACCGAACGAAAAATACGCCATCTCCTCCCCTTTCACGAGCTGCTCTCCCGTATGGGTCAACTCGATGCTGTTGACGAACATGGCGCCGATTTTGACGATCGCCATCCGCTTGCCGCCTGCCTTTACCTCCGTGATAAGGCGATAATTTTTTTCAAGCGGCCGCTTTCCGTATTTCAAGCCGAGACGGTTGACCGGATACGATTTGCGTCCGAGCGTCCACTGCCTCTCGATCATCCCAGATATTGGGCTGTGGATGCGGTGATAATGGCTCGGGCTTAAATACAGAATAAAAAAGAACCCGTTCACATACGGCTGCGCCGCCTCGGCGCTGCCGAGCATTTCAGCAATCGAATACGGTTTTCCCTTGACGATGATTTCACTGTTTTCCCGGATGATGCCCATTTCTTCAATCACTGCATCAACCGGGCTGACGACGGTGCACTCGTCGTCATCAACGGGCCTCGCGCCGGCTTTGAGCCGGCGGACGAACAGTTGCTGCAGCGTTTTATAATTTTTTAAGCTTTTTTCCATTTCTTCTTGATTAATATGGTAAATCTTCGCATACGATGGTATCAACCAGGCGCTAAAGCGCGACTTGGCGAACGAAGCGAGCAGCTTCGAAGAAAGCGAGTGGTTGGTCAGCTCAATCAACAAACGGTACAGCCATTTTCGCAAGCACGTTCCCTCCAATTTATGAAACGTCCAGTCGTTACTACCTTCCATATTACCGCCAAAATGAGTATAATGGTAGTAGAATTTTCTTTTGGCGTTTTCTGTTGGAAAAGGAGTGGGGAAACTTGTTCTTATCGGACTATCTAGATTATACGTTAAAAAAACTGAAAGCAAACGTGGCAAACATTTTGACGATGACAAACCTGTCGCTTGGCGGCTTTTCCGTCCTGGCTACGCTGAAAGGGCAGCTTCATATGAGCGTGCTGCTCGTTTTTTTAGCAGCGTTTGTCGATCGCTTTGACGGCGCTGTGGCGCGCAAGATGAACATTGAATCCGAACTTGGCAAGCAGCTCGATTCGATGAGCGACATCGTCTCCTTCGGCGTCGCTCCCGCCTTGCTGATGTACCAAGGCTTGTTCCATGAGTTCGGCGCGCCCGGCGCGGTATTCACCGTTTTGTACATCGCTTGCGGCGCCTTCCGCCTCGCTCGCTTCAACATCACAGAAAACAACGGCTACTTTGCGGGGCTGCCGATCACGGCTGCCGGAGTGTTGATGACGTTGGGCTATTTGGCCATTCCGTACTTTCCGCCGCAATCGTTTATGTTTTTGGCGCTCATTTTATCGTTTTTAATGGTCGGCACGTTTAAACTGAAAAAAATATGATGATCATCGGAGCTGCCCTTTCCGTCATCCTAATGGAGCGGGCGGCTTTTTGCGTCTCATGTCACACCTTTTTCCCTTTTCAACCTCCTATATTCAGTATATGATAAATATGGTTTCTTCATAAAAACGCCCAATGGCGTAGATCGTTCGTATGGAAAAAGCGGGGGGATTCATTTGGACAAAACATCGGTCATCGGCATCATCCTTGGTGTCATTGCCGTCGGGCTGGGCATGTACTTTAAGGGCGTTTCGCCTGCTGTATTGATCAATCCGGCCGCCATCCTCATCATTCTCGTCGGGACGGCGGCAGCGGTCGTCATCGCCTTTCCGACGCACGAAATTAAAAAAGTGCCAAAGCTTTTCAAAGTCATTTTCACGGAATCAACGACGCCGACGGTCGAACAACTGATTCCGCTGTTCGTCGATTGGGCGAATATCGCCCGCCGCGAAGGGCTGCTGGCGCTCGAAGCGAAGCTGGATGACATCGAGGATCCGTTTTTGCGCAACGGGCTCAGCATGGCGATCGACGGGCAGACGCAAGAGTTCATCCGCGATGTGATGACGGAAGAAATTGCCGCCATGGAAGAGCGGCACGAGGCGAACGCCGCCATTTTTACACAGGCCGGCACGTATGCGCCGACGCTTGGGGTGTTGGGCGCTGTCATCGGCTTAATCGCTGCGCTCGGGAACATGGAAAATATCGCTGAGCTCGGCAAAGCGATCAGCGCTGCGTTCGTTGCGACCATGCTTGGGATTTTTACCGGCTATGTGCTTTGGCATCCGTTTGCCAACAAACTGCGGCGGAAATCAAAAGAAGAAGCAAAAGTGCGCTACATCATGATCGAAGGGGTGCTCTCCATTTTGGAAGGACAAGCCCCGCGCATGATCGAACAAAAACTTGCGTCCTATTTACCGGAAAGCGAACGCCATCAGGCGCTGGCGCAAGCGCAAGGGGAAACGGTCAATGGCTAAGAAAAAAAAGCACTCACACGATGACCACATAAACGAATCTTGGCTGATTCCGTACGCCGATTTGCTTACGCTGCTTCTCGCCTTGTTTATCGTTCTGTTTGCCAGCAGCCAGATCGACCAAAAAAAGTTTCAAGAAATCGCCCGCGCCTTCAGCACCGCCTTTGCCGGTGGGACAGGGGTGTTTGATTTTCAAAGCCCCATTGAACCGATCACACCGCCTGCGGAAGACGAAAAAGGGCGGCAGCAAAATCAGCAGCAACAGTCTCAGACTCCTTCTTCGTCTATAAACGAAGGAGAAAAAGAAGAGCTGAAACAAATCCAAGTGAAAATTGACAGCTATATTCATCAAAAACACTTGACAGGGAAATTGCAGACATCGTTGACGGATGAAGGGCTTGCCATCACCATTTTGGATGACATTTTATTCGACTCCGGCAGCGCTGAAGTACGCATGAAAGACCGGCGTCTTGCGGCGGAGATCTCCGCTTTGCTCGTCATGAACCCGCCGCGCAATATCATGATCAGCGGCCATACGGACAACGTGCCGATTCATAATGAGAAATTTGCTTCCAATTGGGAGCTGAGCGTCATGCGCGCCGTCAATTTCATGAAAGTGCTGCTTGAAAACAAGCAACTCGATCCGCGCTATTTCAGCGCCAAAGGATATGGCGAATACAAGCCGATCGCCACGAACACGACCGCCGCCGGCCGGATGAAAAACCGGCGCGTCGAGATTTTAATTTTGCCCCGCATCGACGGAAGCCGTTCACCGGCGCCTGCACAGTAAAAGACCGCCTTGCTGTCCGGCGGTCTTTTGCTTTTCTCCGGGCTCTCCACCCGTTTCATGCCCTGTTCCGTTTCAATGTTCCAATTCGTGAACTACCCCCACTTAATTTTCTAGCGAAAATTTGAAGTGGGGGCTTCCAAAGAAGTTTGACTGCTTCAAGCAATCCTTATTCTTTGAGGCGTGTC
>NZ_PIJF01000073.1:0-18045 GCF_002809985.1 Geobacillus sp. WSUCF-018B | reverse complement strand
GTCCAAGCCTTTATTCAGCGAATCAACCAGAAACCAGAACAAACGATCGATCGTTTGTGTGTTCAGTTGTAAATCTTTAATTCAACTTATATAGTTGAAATATTTTGTGAATTATATAAGTTGCAACTTTTTTACATAGCATTGTTCGCTCTTTTTGTCACCGTGCCAGCTTTTCAAGTGATAAAGATAGGACATGGAGATCGGAAATCCTTTATTACAACCTAATATAGATTGAATGCGGCTACAATGAACAAAACACCGAAGCCATTGCATGAAAGCAACAAAAAACCAACCTCCCCTAAACAAGGAGAGGCTGGTTTCCATTTCACCCTGACCACTTTAATCATGAAAATTCGTCCCATCCGTCACTTCTTTGACGATGCCGGCGCGGATGACGAAGTCGCCGAAGTGTTCACCGTCAAGACGCTCTTTCGCATAGCGGGATAGGAGGACGCGCAGTTCGCGCAAAATTTCTTCTTCGCCGATGTTTTCGCGGTACAGTTTGCCTAAGCGCGTGCCGTTGAACGCAGCACCGAGGTACATGTTGTATTTTCCGACCGCTTTGCCGACGAAGGCGATTTCCGCGAGCACGTGGCGGGCGCAGCCGTTCGGACAGCCCGTCATGCGGATCGTGATTTCTTCGTCGCGCAAACCGTTTTCGTCGATAATTTCCTCGATTTTATCGAGCAGTTTCGGCAAGTACCGCTCCGCTTCCGCCATCGCCAAGCCGCACGTCGGCAAGGCGACACAGGCGAGCGCGTTGCGGCGCAAGGCGGTGTACCGGCGGCCGTCGGTCAAGCCGTATTTGGCGATGAGCGCCTCGATTTCCGGCTTTTTCTCGCTCGTGACATTGGCGATGATCAAGTTTTGGTTTGGCGTCAACCGGAAATCGCCGGTATGGACTTTCGCGATTTCGCGCAGGCCGGTCATCAGCTTGTAATCGTCGTAGTCTTTGACGCGGCCGCCTTCGACAAAGAGCGTGAAATGCCATGTCCCATTGACGCCTTCGACCCAGCCGTAGCGGTCGCCGCTATGCTCGAAATGGTACGGGCGCGCTTCGCCGAGCTTCCAGCCGAGGCGGCGCTCAATTTCTTCTTTCACCGCTTCCAGCCCAAGCCGATCGATCGTGTATTTGAAGCGGGCGTGTTTGCGCGATGAGCGGTTGCCGTAGTCGCGCTGAACGGTCATAATTTTCTCCGCCACTTCCACGACTTGATCCGGCTTGCAGAAGCCGATCACTTTCGCCAGTTGCGGATACGTCGTTTTGTCCCCATGGGTCATCCCCATGCCGCCACCGATGGCGACATTAAACCCGGCAAGCTTGCCGTCTTCGACAATGGCGATGAACCCGATGTCTTGCGAGAACACATCGACGTCGTTCGACGGCGGGACAGCGATTCCGATTTTAAATTTCCGCGGCAAGTACGTCGGGCCGTAAATCGGTTCTTCCTCACCGTCGACTTGCGGCGTGCCGGCCACTTTTTCGTCATCCAACCAAATTTCATAATACGCCCGCGTCCGCGGCAACAAATGGTCGCTGATCAGCTTTGCCCACTCATATACTTCCGCATGCACTTCCGACTGGTACGGATTCGGGTTGCACATGACGTTTCGGTTGACGTCGCCACACGCCGCAAGCGTCGTCATCAGCGCATTGTGAATGGCTTGCATCGTTTTTTTCATGTTCCATTTTAAGACGCCGTGCAATTGGAACGCCTGGCGCGTCGTTAATTTTAACGTGCCGTTCGCATACTTGCGGGCGAGCTCATCCATGACAAGCCACTGCTCCGGCGTCGCCACCCCGCCCGGCGTGCGGACGCGAACCATGAACTGGTATGCAGGCTCCAGTTTTTGTTTTTGCCGCTCGGTGCGCACGTCGCGGTCGTCTTGCAAATAGCTGCCGTGGAATTTCATCAACCGGTTGTCATCCTCTGGAATTCCTGCGCTGAGCGGGTCTTCCATCGTTTCCGCGAGCGTGCCGCGCAAGTAACGGCTTTCCTGCTTGATGCGCTCGACATCGCTTGGCGGTCCGTCCGGCGCTTTTAACTCGACTTTCGCCATTTCCGATTCCACTCCTTCTTTGAGATTAATAGACGTCGCGTTGGTACCGTTTTTGCTTTTGCATCTCCGTGACATACGCTTCCGCCTGTTCACGGCTCATGCCGCCCTCTTTTTCGATAATCTCGATCAACGTCTGATGAACGTCGCGCGCCATGTGTTGCTTGTCGCCGCATACGTAGACGACAGCACCTTCCTCAAGCCAACCGAACAGCTCTTTGCTTCGCTCGAGCATCCGGTGTTGAACGTATATTTTTCGCTCCGTATCGCGCGAGAAGGCGACGTCCATTTTAGTCAGCACACCGCTTTTCAGCCAGGCGAGCCATTCCGTTTGATACAGGAAGTCGGTCATAAAATGTTGGTCGCCGAAAAAGAGCCACGATTTTCCGTTGGCTCCTGTCGCCTCACGCTCTTGCATAAAAGCGCGGAACGGCGCAACCCCAGTGCCTGGACCGATCATAATGATTGGCGTCGATGGGTCTTTTGGCAGCTTAAAATTCGGGTTCGGCTGCACAAAGACCGGCAACGTATCGCCGATTTGGACGCGTTCGGCGCAGAACGTCGAGCACACCCCTTTGCGCAGGCGGCCGTGCGACTCATAACGGACCGCGCCGATCGTCAAGTGCACTTCATCTGGATAGGCCGCTAAGCTGCTCGCGATCGAGTACAGGCGCGGCGGCATTTTGCGCAAAATCGAGATGACTTGTTGCGGCGCCGCATCCCATGGGCCGAAGTCGCGGAACGCATCCAATAAGTCGCGGCCTTTGGCGTATTCTTTCAGCTTCGCCTCATTGCCTGGGGCAACGAGCGCTTGAAGCTCGCTGTTTTTCGACAGCGGCGCAAGCTTTTGCAACAGCGCTTTGGTCAACACAGTGATTTCAAAATGGGACGTGAGCGCTTCTTTGAGCGACCGCACTTCCCCGTCTTTGTCGATCGTCACCGTTTCTTCCGGGTTCCATTTCATTTCTTGAATGATGAGATCGACAAGCTCCGGATCGTTTTTCGGGAAGATGCCAAGCGCATCGCCCGGCTCATACTTCAACCCCGATCCTTCAAGAGACAATTCGAGATGGCGCGTTTCTTTGTTCGATCCGCGGCCGTTTAAGTTGATGTTTTCCAGCACCTCAGCCGGGAACGGATTTTTCCGCGAATAGACGACCGCCGGTTCGGCTTTCGGCACGGCCGCAGCGGCCGACAACACTGGCGCGGCCTCGGCATTGATCCCCTTGCTCAGCTCGGCAAGCACGCCGTCAAGCCATTTCGCCGCCGCTTCCTCGTAGTCGACGTCACAGTCGACGCGCGGATAAAACCGCTCTCCCCCGAGCTCCTCGAGCCGCTTGTCAAAATCTTTCCCCGTCTGGCAAAAATGTTCATACGACGTATCGCCAAGCGCCAAGACGGAAAAGCGTAAATGATTCAGCTTTGGCGCCCGTTTGCTGTGGAGAAACTCGTAAAACGACACCGCGTTGTCTGGCGGATCGCCTTCCCCATGCGTGCTCACGACGATGAGCAGCGTCTCGACTTTCTTCAATTCATTCGGCTTAAAGTCAAGCATGGACGACACTTTCGCCTCGAATCCGCGCTCCTTAAGCGCCTTGCCTGCTTTTTCGGCCAGTTTTTGCGCATTGCCGGTCTGCGAACCGTACAGAACGGTCACTTCTTTCGAAACCGGTTTCCCGCCCCCGACAAGCAGTGCGGGCGCTTCGGCGTCAAGCACAGCAGCGGCCGACTCGGCGGCGGCCAAATACCCGCTCAGCCAAAGCTTTTGCGACGGCGTCAACGTCGGCAACAAACGATTCAAAAGCTCAATCTGCTCCTGGGTAAACGGACTGTTGGTTACTTGCAGCTGCAACGGTGTCCACCTCACAATATAAAATAAAATGGAACGATTGGCGCCGTTTCGGTCTCAACGACAGGACGAACGCCAAATTCCATTATTCCTATAAGCCAAGTATACTTTAATGAGGGTATCATATTTACACTTTACCGCAAAACAAAACATTAGTAAAATAAATATAAATTATTAAAACTATTAGTATTTCTAATAGTACGGTCATCATGGGGACGGAGGAGAGGCGGACATGTACTATGAAGAGTTAAAAACGTTCATCACCTTAGCTGAAGTAAAAAACTTCACCAAAACTGCGGAAATTCTCCATTTGTCGCAGCCAAGCGTCAGCTTGCACATCAAAAATTTAGAAAAAGAGTTTCAAACGAAACTGTTCATCCGCTCCCCGAAGCGGCTGCGCATGACGCCGACGGGCGAGCTGTTGTACGACCGCGCCAAACAAATGGTGGCGCTTTATGAACAAACGAAACAAGACATTTTGGAACACCATCATTCCGTCAAAGGAAAATTGAAAATCGGGGCGAGCTTTACAATTGGAGAGTATATTTTGCCGCCGCTTTTGCCCGATTTCCAAAAACGTTACCCAGAGTTGGAGCTTGAGGTCATGATCGGCAACACAAAAGAAATTGTCGAACTCGTCAAATCATATCAAGTCGACATCGGCTTGATCGAAGGGCAAACGAACGAAAAAGAACTGTCCGTTCATCCGTTCATGCAGGACGAGCTTGTCATCGTCGCCTCCAAGCGGCACGCCTTGGCGCAAAAAGGCGAAGTCACGATCAGCGAGCTGCAAAACGAAGCATGGGTGGCGCGCGAAGTCGGGTCGGGAACAAGGGAATATTTCAACCATTTCATCCGCTCGAACGGGCTGAAAATCCAATCGCTCATGATCATCAGCAGCAACCAAGGCATTAAAGAAACGTTGATCAACGGCAACGCCCTGTCCTTGCTGTCGCGCAGCGTCGTCGCCCGCGACATCGAGCACGGCCACCTGTCCATCGTTCGCCTGAACCATCCACCGTTTTACCGAATGTTTTCCTACATCTATGCACCGATTATGGAAAACAAACAAAACATGCGCATTTTCCTTGAAGCCTTGCAAACCAATTGGACTGGCGTCAGCCAATAACAGAAGGGCGTGGTCATGGATGACCCGCCCTCACACTTCCATCTCCCCATGGCGGATGTGCGGCATTTCGATTTGAATCGTCGCATGGCGAATGTGAAAGCGCGTCTCGATCAAATCAATCGCCCGCTGCAAAACCGCCTGTCCATCGCAACCTTCCTCAATGAGCAAATGGCAGCTTAACGAATCAAGCCCCGAGGTGATCGTCCAAATATGCAAATCGTGCACATCGATCACCCCATCAATGCCGGAGAGCGCCGCTTTTACTTCCCCATGGTCAATCGCCGCCGGCGTTCCTTCCATTAAAATATGCACCGTCTGTTTCACCACGGCCAACGCCCCTTTTAAAATCAGCACCGACACCGCAATGGAAATGAGCGGATCAGCCGCGTACCAATCGAACAGCCAGATGACAAGCCCCGCCGCGATCGCCCCGACCGAGCCTAACGCATCGCCAAGCACATGAAGATAGGCGCTGCGGACATTGACGTTCTCTTTGACATCCCCTTTGCGCATTAACACCCAAGCGCTTGCCAAATTAGCCAGCAACCCTATGACAGCAATGGCCATCATCGGCCCGCTCGCGACAGCAGGTGGATTCACAAACCTCCCGACCGCTTCCCAAATAATCCAAGCGGCAATCACCACCAACGTGCCCCCATTTACTAGCGCCGCTAAAATCTCGAACCGGTAAAATCCATATGTCCTCTTCGGCGATGCAGGCCTCGCCGCAAACCACACCGCCAACAGACTTAACAAAAGCGAAGCAGCATCGCTCAGCATATGCCCCGAATCCGAAAGAAGAGCAAGGCTGTTCGTCACAAGCCCGCCGACAAACTCCAGAACCATAATCCCAACGGTAATGACAAGAGCGGCCGCCAACCCTTTTTGGCTCCCCTCTCTGCCCAAGCCATGATGATGCCCGTGATGGTGGCCGCAATGGCCGTGTTCATGATGATGCATCGTTCTTCTCTCCCTTTTATGGATGTTGAGCGTGATCAATCGCCTGCTTTAGCAACGAAATGACATGTTCGTCATCACATGAGTAAACCAACATCTTCCCCTCACGGCGATATTTCACAAGCCGCAACGTCCGAAGCAGCGCCAACTGATGGGAAACCGCCGATTGCGACATGCCGAGCACTTCCGCAATATGGCCGACATGGCATTCTTCCTGCGACAACAAATACAACATCTTCATCCGAGTCGGATCCGCTAGGGCTTTAAAGATCCGTGACACTTCCTCAATCACACTTTCATCTAAAAACGAATGATCCTCTGCGTTCATGGCTGTTCCCTCACATTTTAATATATGAGCATTTGTTCATATATGCGAATCATAAACCGCTTTTTTTTCTTCTGTCAATCCTATTTCAAGCTGCAAAACCCCATCAGCATCAACAGCCGATGCACTGACACCCCCACAACGGCAGCCGACAAAGCAAAAAAAAGCAGGGGCCGATAGACCCGCTGCTTTCCCATTACGATTTCAGCCGCACCGCCGTCCCCGTCGCAATGCACATCATCATGCCGTCGCGCAGCGTTTCAAAATCGAGATCCACCCCGATGACGGCGTTGGCGCCAAGGCTTCTCGCCTTATTGACCATCTCCTTGATCGCCATCTCCCGCCCTTCGGCCAGCTTGCTTTCATACGTTTCGCTCCGCCCGCCGATGATGTCGGTGATGCTGGCGAGAAAATCACGGACGACATTGGCGCCCAAAATGACCTCTCCCGCTACGATGCCCAAATACTCTTCAATTTCTTTTCCCTCAATGGTATTGGTGGTCGTGACAATCACAGCTATGTCCCCCTCGTGGCTCATCATAATAGGTGGAAGCACCCAATTCCATTATACTACATTGCATCTATGACGTCGCCGATGAATCTGTCCGCAGTGCAGCTAATGCCGAATGAGTACCGTACAGCAACAACTGCGCGATGCCGACAAAATACTCCGATTCGCGAATGATGTGATCGAGCACCACCTTGGCGGTCGGGTTTTGGCTGACGGCTTTGCTGCGGGTTTTGATTTGCCGGCATAATTCGATGAACTGAAGGCTCTGCTCTAGGCAGTACGACACAAAATGGAGCACTTGTTGATGCAGTTGTTCAGGAACATAATGGCCGGCCCGAACCACCGATTCGATATAACGGACCGCGTGCTGATGCGTAGCCGAAAGCGCCTCCTCCCATTTTTTCAACGCTTCTACATATGGCGCTTCCAATCCAGACGCAAGCTCGCGAATGACGACCGTATGTTCTTCCTCTTGGTGCTTCCAGAATTCAATCTCATCCAAAACGCGCAGCGGCATGTGTGGGCCGTAGTAAAATTGCACGCTCTTCCCTCCCTGTTTCCCCTCTTCTTTCAGTGTATGGGCAAAACAACGCGGATATGCACCATGATCGAAATGATCACAGCCTTCGTCCTTGTTTCACCTTGAAGATCGGCATAGCGACATGCATAGAAACTTGAGATGGGCGTGGATCCAGCCAAAATGGTGATGGCCGTCGCTTGGGGCGAATGGAGCAACATGATCCAACCGTTTTGGGCTATCCCGCTCCTTGCCATTGCCGGCCTACGCATTCGCGACATTATGGGCTTTACAACGATCACCTTCCTTTACGTCGGCATTGTTGCTTCCGTCTTTTTGTACGTGCTTTAACCAAACAACAGCCTGCAGCCAACCTATTGAACTGGCTGCGGGCAACATTTTTCATCCTTTAAAGAAATTCCCCTTTCTAGCGGATAGTTTTTTCCAGGAATCGAAACTATTATGGTCTATTCCTGCACACGAATAAACTCATCATAAAAAGCCGCCAGCGACGTGTACACATAAGGAATCAGCCATAACAACCCGATGCCGAGCGTCAGAAGGGATAAAATCCCCCAGCCGAGAAAACTCAAATAAAGCAAAAAAAGCTTCCATTTATACCCTTTCATCCGCTTGTTGCTTTCACGAATCGCTTGAAGCGCCCCATACTCCGGATGGTCTTTTAACAAAAAGAACGTCTGCGAGTAAGCCAATGATTTGATAATCCCCGGGATGATGAGCAAAAGAGTCCATAGGAAAACAAAAATGCCGTACAAAATCGATGCGCCGATCAACTTAAGCGGCAGCTTTCCTTGCCGATACACGGTGAAGAGCGGCGCCACCGAAAGCGGCTGCCCTCGATAGGCATCCAAAAACACCCAATAGACCGCGATACCGAGCGGAAGCAGCGCCGCCGTATACAACAAACTGACCAGCTGGGCCGCAAAAGGCGGATCCTCTTGCGCCATCCAAGCGCTCCATCCACCGCTGAGCACCATTTCCAACACTGTTGGGATGACCGTATTCAACACAAAATACACGAGCATGATAAGAACTGCCATTCCCCATTGCCCTTTTAACGCCTGCCTCGCTTGCCTTCTGAGTTGCGATAATGTCATGTGGCTCCCCCTTGACTAATTATGAAAGTTAAAAATCCCCAATGGAATATTATGAATTATAACTGTAATTTATCATATATTCCTAATTTTTATAAATATAAAGATTTCGTCACCATCGAAGGGATGAAAATGCCGCTATGTCGAACTCTGAAACCTTGCACATTTTGAAGTTCGGGTATTTTCAGGATAGATGCAATTTGAATCTTTAACATTTGTAGTTTTTACAGAGCGATTGGATCGACTGTCGGGCGAGCGAACAACGCCGTTGCCAGAAGGCTTCCCGAGCTCCCCATTGCAACTCTATGTGTTTCCCTAAGGTGGAAATGGGGGAACCTTCTCCATCAAAATGACCCAATGAATCGTTTTCTACCATTTTACTATTAACGCCTTCCCCGTCATTCTAACGAACCGGAAATGTTGATAGAGCGCTCATTCCCCGTAAAAGAAGGGATACACAACGATTGGTGATTGAACAAAAATGAATGAATACTCATTCTCTATGGTATAATGAACACAACCACTTTTGCGGCAAGGAGGTTCCCCTATGTGGCTCGATAAAGTGATCAAAAAGCGGTTTGAAACGGAGACCGTGCAAAACGTGCATATCGCCAAAGGAACGGCGACGTTTCAAGGCGTCCGCCTCACCGTCCGCTGCTTTGTCATCGATGGGGTGCTGATTGACACCGGCGCCAAATCAATGGAGCACGAATTCACCTCGTTTTTTCAACACCAAGACATCGATCAAGTCGTCATCACCCACTATCACGAAGACCATACCGGCTGCGCGGCATTTTTGCAGCGAAAGATGGGCCTGCCCATCTACATGCACGAACTGATGATCCATTATTGCCAGCAAAAGGCGGACTATCCGCTATACCGAAAAGTGTTTTGGGGCAAGCGCGATCCATTCACCGCCAAGCCGATCGGCACGACGTTTTCCTCGCGAAGCGCAACGTGGGACGTCATCCCGACGCCAGGTCATTCCATCGATCATGTGGCGTTTTTGAACCGCGAAACGGGGCAATTGTTCAGCGGCGACTTGTACTGTCAGGAGAAAACGAAAGTCATCTTGCGCGAGGAAAACATCCCGGCGATCATCGCCTCCTTGCAACGCACGTTGACATACGATTTCGGCGACGTCTTCTGCGCCCATGCCGGCTATCTCCCAAACGGGCGCGAGGCCTTGCAGCGAAAACTCGATTACTTGCTTGAACTTCAAGGCAACATCATCGATTTATACGAAAAAGGCATGCCGCCGAAACAAATTCAAGAAACGCTTTTCCCGAAAAAATATCCGATCGTCTTTTTTTCGGCGAAGGAGTGGGACTCCCTTCACATTGTCCGGTCGGTCATTCAAGAATATCAAGCGAAACGGGCGAGCTGAAGCGGACGCTTCCCGGAAATGGCCATAGACCATTAGGGCAAGCCCATATTCCATTTTCTTCCATTTCAAATGAAAAATTACTATCTTCGCCAGCAACGGGACAAATTAAGAAAAAACGAAAGGATGGGTCCCGTCGATGAACGAAACACCGCGCGTCAAGCTGCACGGGTTCAACAACTTGACGAAATCGCTCAGCTTCAATATGTACGATATTTGCTATACGAAAACGGCGAAGGAGCGGGAGGCGTATATCGAATACATTGACGACGTGTACAATGCCGAACGGCTGACGAATATTTTAAAACGTGTCGCCGACATGATCGGCGCCCATGTGTTAAACATCGCCAAACAAGATTACGTTCCGCAGGGCGCGAGCGTGACGATGCTCGTTTCCGAGGGGCCGGTCGTCGAGGTGCCCGAAGATGACGGCCCTTTGCCGGAGGCGGTGGTGCTTTCCCTTGACAAAAGCCATATCACCGTCCATACATACCCAGAATACCACCCGAATGACGGAATCAGCACGTTCCGCGCCGATATTGATGTCGTCACATGCGGGGAAATTTCGCCGCTCAAAGCGCTCGACTATTTGATTCATTCATTTGACGCCGACATTATGATCATCGACTACCGCGTGCGCGGATTTACGCGCGACATTCACGGATACAAGCTGTTTATCGACCATGACATTACGTCGATTCAAGATTATATCCCGGAGCACATTCGCGAAAAGTACGATATGATCGACGTAAACATTTACCAAGAGAATATTTTTCACACAAAATGCAAGTTGAAACAGTTTGACTTGGACAACTACTTGTTTGGCTATGCAAAAGAGGATTTGAGCGAACAAGAAGCGAATGAAACAACCGCCAAGCTGAGAAGGGAAATGGATGAGATCTTTTACGGAAAAAATATGCCGAACACCGTTTGACGCGGGCGCCTTTTTGACGCCTGCCGGCTTTCGGGCCGGCCCACACCGGTTCCCGATTGGCGCCGTCTATGGTATGCTAGTAGAAAAAAGGAAAAGGTGTTCATGAATGAAGTACATCATCGTCGGAGCCGGCATTTTAGGGGCCTCTACCGCCTATCATTTGGCTAAAGAAGGGGCAAGCGTGATCATCATCGACCGCGGCGACAAAGGCCAAGCGACCGATGCGGCGGCGGGGATTGTCTGCCCTTGGCTGTCGCAGCGCCGCAACCAAAAATGGTATCGGTTAGCGAAAGGCGGGGCGAAATTTTATCCTTCCCTCATTGAAGAGCTGGAATCATACGGGGAAACGGAAACCGGTTACGCACGCGTCGGGGCTCTATGGCTGCACACAGATGAACAGAAACTGGAACAAATGGAGGAGCGCGCTCTCAAACGGCGCGAAGACGCGCCGGAAATGGGAGAGATCGTGCGGCTTCATCCCCAAGAGGCGAAGGAGCTGTTTCCGCTGCTTGTCGGCAAGCATCATGCCCTTTATGTGAGCGGCGCCGCCCGAGTGAACGGTCGGGCGGTGCGAGACGCCCTCATGAACGCTTCCCAAAAGCGCGGCGCCGCCTACATCCGCGGAAACGCCCGACTCCTGTTTGAAGGCTCCCGCATCATCGGCGTGGAAGTCAATGGAGCGAAATACACGGCCGAAGCGGTCATCGTCACAGCCGGCGCCTGGGCTGGCGAGTTGCTGGAGCCGCTCGGGATCAAACTGCTCGTCACCCCACAAAAAGGGCAGCTCATTCACTTGGAACATCCAGAATACGACACATCCCATTGGCCAGTCGTCATGCCGCCGAACAATCAGTATATGCTCGCCTTCCCGGGAAGCAGAATTGTGATCGGAACCACACACGAAGATGAAGCGGGCATGGACATTCGCCCCACCGCCGGGGGAATGCACGAATTGTTGGAAAAAGCGCTTGCCGTTGCGCCGGGGCTCTCCACCTGGACATATATCGAGACGCGAGTCGGATTCCGCCCGCGCACGCCTGGGTTTCTCCCGATCTTCGGACCGCTTCCGGGCTTTTCTGGGGTGTATATCGCCAATGGGCTCGGCTCCTCAGGTCTCACCGTCGGCCCGTATTTAGGAAAGGAGTTGGCGAAACTCGTCATCGGCCTGCCGACGGAACTCGACCCAAGCGATTATGACGCAGCAAGCGCCGTCGCACCGATCGTTCAATGAGGGGATCAGAAAAAGCAACAACGGAGCTTCCACGATATGGACAATAGCCAACGCAGCGACTGATATCCCTTTCTCACCGTCAGGGCAAAGCTGACCGTGTTTTGTCAGCTTTGTCCTTCATATTTTTTCAACTGCTCCGTCAGCTTGTGAAACAGCTCCATATCTTTGCGGTCAAGCGCTTGATCGATTTGCATCTTCAAAATCGACACTTCATGGCGTTTCAACGCTTCATCGAGCACTTGCTCGGCCGCCTTCGCCATTTTCTCATGCCGCTCGTGCCGTCTGACATTTTCAAACGCTTGGTGATCAATAAGCCGAAGGTACGAAAAATTCCTTGCCTTTCCTGGAAAATGGAGCGTCAAATAGAGCGGCTCGTTCGGATGCAGCGCCAAATCACCCATAATCGAGGCAAGGCTCGTGCTTTTTTGACCGCGTCGATAAAACACAAGCCCCTCTTCTTCCGCCATCGCAGTCGAAATGATCAGCCATCGCGCCTGCTTTTGCTCGGTTTCCGTAAAATGGACGTTCTCAAGCAAATGGGGGTGTTGAAGCAAGTATTGCAGCACAAATCGGGCATCCGGATGCTTCAAACGATGCTGCTGCAAAAACGTTGTTAAGAACTGCCGCTTTTCTGAATAGGACACCCATCTCGTCATAGCCTCACCCCCTTCAACTGCTTCTCCATGGAAGATAACAGCGGCCGCAGCGCAAGATCGTCTCAACAAGTCTCGATGATCCATTGCTATTCCATTCACGTCTTTGTTTTCCAGTATACTTGATTGCGCCCCGCCGTGCATCTGAAAACCGCAGGGCAAGGCCCCTTTCATTCCGACACCAAGCGGCAAACGAAATAGAAAAACAGCCGCCCTTCATTTCCAGGCGGCTGCTCCTTCTAAGCAACGGGCTCTCGGCTTTCCTTTCCATTGCTCAAACCTATAAGCCTACGCCAACTGCATCGCAAAGTGGCCATTTAACCCGAGCGCTTCCGCTGTAGACGCTTGCACTTGCCGCAAAAGCGATTCGTTTTTCATCAATGATTCACCGTAGGACGGAATCATTTCTTTCACTTTCGGCCCCCATTCTTTCATTCGTTCCGGGAAGCATTTCTCAATCACTTCCAACATCACATGAACCGCGGTCGAAGCGCCTGGCGAAGCGCCGAGCAACGCCGCGATCGAGCCATCAGCCGCATGGACGACTTCCGTGCCAAACTGCAGCGTTCCTTTGCCGCCAGATTCCGTGTCTTTGATCACTTGCACGCGCTGACCCGCCACGACGATGTCCCACTCGTCGCTTTTCGCCGTCGGGACGAATTCCCGCAGCTCTTGCATGCGCTGTTCTTTCGACAACAGCACTTGCTGGATTAAATAGTTGGTCAAGGACATATTTTTCACGCCCGCCGCCAAGATCGTCAATACGTTATGCGGCTTGATCGAGGTGAACAAGTCGAGCATCGAGCCGTTTTTCAAAAACTTTGGCGAAAAACCAGCAAACGGCCCAAACAGCAGCATCTTTTGATTGTCGATAAACCGCGTGTCCAAATGCGGCACCGACATCGGCGGCGCGCCGACTTTCGCTTTGCCGTACACTTTCGCATGGTGCTGCTCGACGACCTCGGGATTGTTGCACACCATAAACAGCCCGCTCACCGGGAAGCCGCCGATTCCCTTCCCTTCCGGAATGCCGGACTTTTGCAACAGATGGAGGCTGCCTCCCCCGGCCCCGATGAAGACGAACTTGGCCGCATGAAGCTCCACCGTGCCTGTGTCCAAATTCCGCACCTTCAACTCCCATAAGCCATCGCTTGTCCGTTTGATATCCTCGACATGATGGCGGTAGCGGATCTCCACGTTCTTCCGTTTCAAATGTTCAAACAGTTGGCGCGTCAACGCCCCGAAGTTCACGTCCGTCCCCGATTCGATGCGGGTCGCCGCGATCGGCTCGTCCACCACCCGCCCTTCCATCATGAGCGGCACCCATTCGGCCAACTTTTTCGGATCATCTGTGAACTCCATCCCTTTAAACAGCGGATTGGCCGCCATCGTTTCGTGGCGCTTCTTCAAAAACGCCACATTGTCTTCCCCTTGCACAAAGCTCATATGCGGCAGCGGACGGACGAAATCTTTCGGGTCACGAAGAATACCGCTGTTGACCAAATAAGCCCAAAACTGCAAAGAGACGTAAAACTGCTCATTGATTTTAATCGCTTTGCCGATGTCGATCGACCCATCGGACTTCTCAACGGTATAGTTCAACTCACACAGCGCCGCATGCCCCGTCCCGGCGTTGTTCCACTCGTTGGAGCTTTCCGCTCCTGCCTCTTCCAGTCTTTCAAAGACGACAATGTCCCACTCTGGCGCCAATTCCTTCAAGAGCGTCCCCAACGTCGCGCTCATAATGCCAGCGCCGATTAAAATGACATCCGTTTTTCCTTGTTTGTTGCCCATGTTTACCATCCCTATCCATGAATAGTTGTAAAAGAGCATCGAGCGAGCGCTCGAAATGATTCCACCGATACCCCTTTTGTTTTTGAGGGCGATTACAAAATTTATTATAACACAATTGATTAATAGTATGTCACTATTATCGATTTTAACAAAAATATATTAATATAATTCAATGCACCGTTGCATATTCATGACATCAACACGACCATCCGCAATCGCCCTTCACAATAATTTTACAAAATCGTTGAATATTTCGCCACCATCTCGAGAAAAAACGCAGAGATTTTTCAAGAAGACTGATGAAAAACAAACGAAATCATTTCATAGCAGCAAAAAAGACGGCTCCATGCCGCCAAAGCGTCATATAAGCCATCTACACCCGAAACATTCCAAGGTGACATCCATCGTATTAGGCAATCGTTTTTTCAATTTCTCTAACAAATGGCTCGTGCGAAGTATTCTCTAAAAAATCTTCGAATATTTCATCAAGTTGCAAGTTGAGATCTTCATTGACCTCATTCCCGTCCTCGTCATAAATCTCAAAGTGGCTGTACTTCCATTGATCAAATGTTTCCCTAAGCAAGTCACAGTATGTCACCCAACGCTTTCCATAGTTAGACATATACGTCGGCACCCATCGATCAATGTAAACGTTGTTTAACAACTCATCTAACGGAGAACAATAAAATCGCGAGCCCTTACTTCTCCCCAGCGACCAGACAAGCTCGGCGAACTCTTCTTTCTTCATTTTCCTCACTTCACCGGAATAGTCATAGCTGATCTTGCCGTTGTATGGATTGATGAATGGTTCAACGGTGTATATCCATTGGTGCGGTATATGCGTTTGAATCACTTCCATGAGCATTCGGGCAATGAGTTGCGGGATATCACGGAAATCCAACTTTTCTCTTCCTCCCTCACAAGAAGATGCGAAACAACACCGTCTTTCATCCCGCAATGGGGAAACCGTAGGATGAAAGGCGGCCAAATTTCGTAATCAAGCAAGGCGCTTCCGCGGTCACGGTCTTCACAAACGCTGCGGCCCTTCGGCATCCTTAGACCATGCCGTCCATACGACGATCAATTGGTCGCTTGTCGTCACCAACCTTCTTATTCCCCATGGCCATCCCCTTGTTTTTTATTTCCCTACTCTTCAAGCAATCCCCGAACATCTTCCTCTAGAAGATCCACCAACCGAGCAATGTCTTCCACCGTCATTCCTTTGCGCTCCATGTTACGAATCAGCTGTTTCATTCCTTGTTGAATTCCACGTTCCATCCCTTCTTCCAACCCCTCCTTCCCTTTTGCTCATAGGAAATGATCAGCCCCAACACGTTCTCTTTTTCTTTCGTTTCCATCGCCTTCACTTCTCTTTGCAGTTGTTGCTCTTCCTCCTCCGACAACTTCACATACGTTTCAAAAAAGCCCAAGAGCAGCCGCTGCCTCGCTTCATCCAGCTCCAACCGCACCAACATGCGCAAAAACTCTTTTTTCAACTCAACTTTCTCACTTTCAGTATACCCCATTTTGCCAAGCAGCGCAGCCGCAATCGGATTGTCATGCCGAATAGAATCCCGCCAATGTTTCTTGCGCAACTCCACCGGGAAAAAGCGGAACTGCAGCACCTCGCCAAAGGGAAACTCAATCGAAAACACGGACGGTTCATCACGGAGGGCATCATGGCTGAAGACGGCAATGGGAACAATGCGGATGCGGTATTTTTCAAACAAACGGCTGAAATAGACAAACATGCGCTCCGGAAAGGACGACTGCACGCAGCTTTGATTCTCCACATGAACGATGATCAGTCCATCTTCCCCTTTCAGCTTCGTCTCGACCAACAGATCAACGCGGTATTTTTCTCCTGCGGTCACATCAGTGAACAGTTCTTCGGACAAAAAGGACAAATGGCGGAAATCGATATGCTCGTGCATGTCGGGGAAAAAGAGGAAGAAAAACTCTTCGAAGAACGTCTGGATCAGCTCTTTGAACAACCGGTCATGGTCAATGGCCATCCGATCACCTCACGATGAAGATGTTCACCAACTGTCATTCGTGAGCACGAGGCGAAAATCCTGCATGTACGATATAAAAAATGGAGAGCCAGGAAAAAAGCTCTCCGTTTTGTGCTTGCTCCCCGTCATACAAACAGCAGCGAACGCGAGTGAAAAACACTCAGTTGAAAAAGGCTGCTTCAAAAAGTTATGTCATCATCACCTTTTGAGACCGCCCTTCAGTAAGTACATCGCCACGACCAGCGTTTGCTTTTACTTTCTTAGAACGGCCGGCGGGTATTTCAGCTCAGGATGCAACGTTTCAAACACATCAGCAACATTTAATATCGTTCCTTCCCCAAAGGCTGGGCCGATGATTTGCATCCCTACAGGAAGTCCTTGAACAAAACCACATGGCACCGTTACAACAGGCAAGCCCGTCAAGTTAAACGGTCCTGTAAAACGGATGATATGGTCAAGAAAGTTTACTTCCTCTCCATTGATCCATACCGTATCCTGCCCGATTTTGGGAGGGAGAAACGGAATGGTTGGGGTGATCAAAACATCTACCTTATTGAATATTTCCATGAACTCGTGATCCAATTTCAAACGAATTTGTTGCGCTTCCAAGTAGTCTACAGCGGAAGGGAGTTCTCCAAGCTTTAAAAGGAAACGGACATCATCGCCAAAATCTTCTTCCCTTTCTACTAAATGATTGTGATGAATAGCGCTGGCTTCTGAAAGAATCGTGATCATTTCCGCATACTGCGCATATTGCAATGTTGGAATTCGCACGGTTTCTACAACAGCACCTTCGCGTTCCAAAGAAGCAATCGCCTGTTTAACCGCTCTTTCGACTCCTTCATCCACATGATCAAAGAAGTACGGTTCTATGCCAATTTTTACACCTTTAACAGACTCCATGAATTGTGTGGAATAACTCGTTGCAGGGGCATCGGTGGAAGTAGGATCTTTTGGGTCGTATCCTGCCATGGCTTCTAAAATATAGGCAGCGTCCCTCGCCGTTTTCGCCATCGGACCGATATGGTCCAACGACCATGCAAGCGGGAAACAACCATATTTGCTTACTAGTCCATAGGTGGGCTTTAAACCGACAATGCCGCAAAACGAAGAAGGAATTCGAATCGAACCACCGGTATCTGTTCCTAGGGAAGCAATCGTCATATGCGCCGCCGTTGCGACCCCCGATCCTCCGCTTGAGCCTCCGGGAATGCGTTCAGGATCCCAAGGATTTCGGGCAGGTCCGAAATGAGGATTATTGTTCGTTGCTCCCCAAGCATACTCATGCAAGTTTGTTTTTCCAGAAAACACTGCTCCCGCTTCCGTCAACTTCTCGATTACTGTCGCACTGTAAGTTGGCCGGAAGTTTCGGTGAATTTTTGACCCCATCGTTGTTGTTTCATTAGCTACGTAAAGAATATCTTTGATTGCTATAGGGATGCCATGTAGCGGGCCGCGGTAATTTCCAGATCGGAAGTGATACAATCGAAGCGTTATATCAACACTCGATTAGTACAGGAACCCTTGCCAATATGGTGAAACGAGGACGCGAAGCGCTGGAATCAAATATGGA
>NZ_PIJF01000072.1:0-9508 GCF_002809985.1 Geobacillus sp. WSUCF-018B | reverse complement strand
TCCTAGGGTGTTATCCAACTCATGAGCCATTAGCTCAGTAGGTAGAGCATCTGACTTTTAATCAGAGGGTCGGAGGTTCGAGTCCTCCATGGCTCACCATGGCGCGGAAGTAGTTCAGCGGTAGAACACCACCTTGCCAAGGTGGGGGTCGCGGGTTCGAGTCCCGTCTTCCGCTTTGGAACGGGGCCTTAGCTCAGCTGGGAGAGCGCCTGCTTTGCACGCAGGAGGTCATCGGTTCGATCCCGATAGGCTCCATAAACAGCAACCTGCTATGTCAGCAAAAAGCAGGTTGCTGTTTTCTTTTGTTATGGTCAGCATAAATATTCAAAATTTTGTCAAGTTGAGTCATCTCTTTTCTTTCCCTACAATAAAGGTGTAGAGGGAAAAGGGAAAGGAGAGAAACAGCATGAAGCCAATCTCGATTATCGGGGTGCCGATGGATTTAGGGCAGACGCGCCGCGGCGTCGACATGGGGCCGAGCGCGATGCGTTACGCTGGAGTCATTGAACGGCTTGAACGCCTTCATTACCATATTGAAGATTTAGGAGACATTCCGATCGGCAAGGCGGAGCGGTTGTCCGAGCAAGGGGATCCGCGGTTGCGCAATTTGAAAGCGGTTGCGGATGCGAATGAACAGCTGGCTGTCGCCGTCGATGAGGTCGTTCAACGCGGGCGCTTTCCGCTTGTGCTGGGCGGCGACCATAGCATCGCCATTGGCACGCTCGCCGGGGTGGCGAAACATTATGAGCGGCTTGGGGTTATTTGGTATGATGCGCACGGTGATGTCAATACGGAGGAGACGTCGCCCTCTGGAAACATTCATGGCATGCCGCTGGCGGCAAGCCTTGGCTTTGGCCATCCGGCGCTGACGGGAATCGGTGGATACAGCCCGAAGATCAAACCGGAACATGTCGTATTGATTGGAGTCCGTTCGCTCGATGAGGGAGAGAAGCGGTTTATTCGCGAAAAAGGAATCAAAATCTATACGATGCATGAGGTTGACCGCCTTGGGATGACGAAAGTGATGGAAGAGACGATCGCGTATTTGAAAGAGCGAACGGATGGCGTCCATTTGTCGCTTGACTTGGATGCGCTTGATCCGAGCGATGCGCCGGGGGTTGGGACGCCGGTGATCGGTGGGCTGACGTACCGGGAAAGCCATTTGGCGATGGAAATGTTGGCGGAAGCGCAAATCATCACTTCTGCCGAATTTGTCGAGGTGAACCCCATTTTGGATGAACGGAACAAGACCGCCTCGGTTGCTGTGGGGCTGATGGGTTCATTGTTTGGAGAGAAGCTGATTTAGCACGCTGGTCCGACAGCGGAAGCAGCGAATCGTTGTTGTTGAAGGCAATGGTGGAAGGGGGAACGCCATATTAGGTTTGCCCCCCTTCTTTTTTTCGTTCTATGGTACAATAGATATGTTGTGTGAAACTTTTCCCGGTGGAGTGCCGTAATACACAGTAAGCCGTAAGGGCGGGGGTATTGGATTGTATGGATTTGTTCATTAAAAAACGAATTAAGGCGATCCGAAAAGGCGACCAAAATGCGTACGCTGATCTTGTCGACTTGTATAAAGATAAAATTTACCGCCTTTGTTATCGAATGCTCGGCAACCGGCACGAGGCGGAAGATGCGGCACAAGAGGCATTCATCCGCGCTTATGTCCATATTGATACGTACAACCCGGAAATGAAATTTTCCACATGGCTGTACCGGATTGCGACGAATTTAACGATCGATAAGCTGCGGAAACGGAAGCCTGATGTGTATTTGGATGAAGAACTAAACGGTACGGACGGATTGACGATGCAAGCGCAGCTTCCTTCACGCGAAGCGTCCCCTGAAGAGGCGGTGGAAAGCTTGGAACTGCAGGAGACGGTTCAACGGGCGATTGATCAGCTGCCGGAAAAATACCGGAGCGTGATCGTGCTGAAGTATATTGAGGATCTGTCGTTGCAAGAGATTAGCGAGATTTTAGAGTTGCCAGTCGGCACGGTGAAAACAAGGCTGCATCGCGGGCGTGAAGCGCTGCGCAGACAACTTGGTCATCTATAAGAGGGTGAGAAACGATGGAATGTCCGAAGGAAATCGTATCGCTGATGCATAGCTACTTTGACGGCGACATTCATCCGGACGAGGAACGGCAGTTGAAAGAACATTTGCGGTCATGCGCCGCTTGTGCTGCCCATTTTTATGAACTAAACAAAACGATCGCTTTTCTGCAATGCGCCTCTCATATTACAGTGCCGTCCTCGTTCACGGCAACCGTGATGGGAGCCATGCCGAAAGAGAAAAAGGCTGCGCGGCTGCGCCGTTGGCTGCATGCGCATCCCATACTGACGGCTGCCTCCCTGTTTTGTCTGCTCACAGTCGGCAGTTTTGCCTCCTCATGGAATGAAAGAGGAGCATTTTCCGTTTCGGCTGATGAACATGTCATCATCCGCGATCATACAGTGATCGTGCCGGAAGGGCAAACGGTTAAAGGGGATATTACAGTTCGCAATGGATCGATTCGGATTGAAGGAACGGTCGATGGGGATGTGACGGTGATCCACGGGAACAAATATATGGCGTCTGCTGGACAAGTAACCGGGGAAGTAGAAGAAATTAATCAAGTGTTTGAATGGATTTGGTATAATATTAAAGAGAGGGTTCACCATGCGCTCCAATCCCTTGAATGATGGCAGCCATCGTCCGATGGCTTTTTCCATGACCATCGGAAGGTTGGAATTAGAGATAAAGGAAGTGTGAAGATGTCCTTCGAAGAGCTCCCCATCGTGTCGTATTTGTTGAAAGTGGTCGATATTCTTGTTGTT
The DNA here is from genome assembly GCF_002809985.1 of Geobacillus sp. WSUCF-018B. Taxonomy (NCBI): domain Bacteria; kingdom Bacillati; phylum Bacillota; class Bacilli; order Caryophanales; family Anoxybacillaceae; genus Geobacillus; species Geobacillus sp. WSUCF-018B. Next base: position 6,689 of record NZ_PIJF01000072.1, on the reverse strand, counting down.
TGGTACGTCATTTATAAATTGATTATGATGATTCGCGGGACGAAGGCCATTCAGTTGTTAAAAGGCATTTTTTTAATTATTCTAGTCCGCTTTGTGAGCAATTACCTCGGATTGACGACGCTGCAATGGCTGATGGATCAGGCGATCATTTGGGGATTTCTCGCGATCATCATTATTTTTCAGCCGGAATTGCGGCGCGCCCTCGAGCAGCTTGGCCGTGGACGGCTGTTTACACGCAGCACAGTCAATGAAGACGAGGAACGGCTGCAGATGGTGGAAGCCATCGTCAAAGCCACGGAGTATATGGCGAAGCGGCGCATCGGGGCGCTCATTTCGATCGAGCGGGAAACCGGAATGGGTGATTATGTGGAAACGGGGATTACGCTTAACGCACATGTATCGCCGGAGCTGCTCATTAATATTTTCATTCCGAACACCCCGCTTCATGACGGAGCGGTGATTATTCAAAAAAATCAAATCGCTGCGGCCGCTTGTTATTTGCCGCTATCGGAGAGTCCGTTCATTTCAAAGGAACTCGGGACGCGCCATCGGGCGGCGCTCGGCATCAGCGAAGTGACGGACAGCGTCACCGTTGTCGTGTCGGAAGAGACAGGAGCAGTATCGTTGACGAAAAACGGCGAGCTGTACCGTGATTTAACGATCGATGAGTTTCGGGAGCTGTTAACGGGGGAACTTGCTCCTGCGACGAAGGCGTCCGCTTCTTCCCGTTGGCAGTGGAGGGGGAAGAAACATGGATAAGTTGATGGACCATCCTTGGTTTATTCGTGTCGTCTCTTTATTGCTGGCGATTATGCTGTATATGTCGGCCAATGTCGGGGCGAAAACAGGGGAAACGCGCAATACGTTTGGCCAGGAGGATACGGAAACGTTAGTCGACATCCCGGTTGTCGCTTATTATGATGAAGAAAACTTGGTTGTGTCCGGCGTGCCGAAATATGTGAACGTCACGCTCCAAGGCCCGGCAAGCATCGTCAAACCGACGGCTTTGCAGCGAAATTTCGAGGTGTACGTCGATTTAACCGATTTGCCGTTAGGAACATACACGGTGCCGATCAAATACAAGGACATCTCGGAAAAGCTGAAGGTGAATATCCAGCCGGCTTCAGTGAAAGTGACGATCCGTGAAAAAGTATCGAAACGCTTTTCGGTCGGCGTCGAATTTTTCAATCGAAACAAAATGCCGGATGGCTATTCCGTTGGAGAACCGACTGTGAAACCAGATGCCGTGACGATTACCGGGGCGAAGGAACTAATCGACGAGATTGCGTTTGTCAAAGCCATCGTCGACTTAGATGGGGCGACGGAAACGCTGACGAGAGAAGCGCGCGTTCGGGTGTACGATCGACGGGGAAATGAGTTGGATATTGAGCCAGAGCCATCGTCGGTGGAAGTAACCGTGCCGGTGAAAAGCCCGAGCAAGACGGTGCCGGTTCAAGTGCGAACAACTGGGGAGTTGCCGGATGGTGTGCATCTGGTCAGCATCACGCCGGAGCCGGATCGAGTGACGATTTATGGACCGAAGGAAGTGTTGAACCATATTGACAAGCTGGAAGGGTTGACCGTTGATTTGGACGATATAACGGATGATTCGACGGTAGAGCTCAACGTTCCGCTCCCTGATGGGGCAAAAAGCGTCAATCCAGACAAAATCAAGGTGCATATTGATGTAGAAAAAGATGTCACACAAACGTGGAAAGACGTGCCGATCGCTGTCGTCGGCTTGCCGGATTCATACAAAGCTGAATTTGTCAAACCGCTTGAAGGCAAAATTACGATCCGCCTTGTCGGTCCGCCCGATGCCGTCCGTGGGTTGACAAAAGACGATATTCATTTGTATGTCGATGTGAGTGGACTTGACACTGGTGAACATCAAGTTCCTATTCAATGGAACCACCCTGAACAAGTCCAATGGCAGCCGTCATCAGAAACGGCGATGGTTCACATTAGCGAAAAAGCAGTTGCACAATAAATTGTACAAGTAAGGAGAGAGTGACCGAATGGGCAAATATTTTGGCACTGATGGTGTACGTGGAGTCGCAAATCGTGAATTGACGCCAGAGTTGGCGTTTCAAATCGGCCGCTGCGGCGGATATGTGCTGACGAAAAGCGTTGATCGCCCGAAAGTGCTGATCGGGCGCGACACCCGCATTTCCGGCCATATGCTGGAAGGCGCCCTGGTCGCCGGGCTTTTGTCGATCGGGGTCGAGGTGATGCGCCTTGGCGTCATTTCCACCCCGGGCGTCGCCTATTTGACGAAGGCGCTCGGAGCGCAGGCCGGCATTATGATTTCCGCCTCGCACAACCCGGTGCAAGATAACGGCATTAAATTTTTCGGTCCGGACGGGTTCAAGCTGTCGGATGAGCAGGAAGCCGAAATTGAAGCACTCATCGACAATGGGAAGGATATGCTGCCGCGGCCGATCGGGGCTGGGCTTGGGCAAGTAAACGACTATTTCGAAGGCGGGCAAAAGTACTTGCAGTATTTAAAACAAACGATTGATGAAGAAGATTTTTCCGGGATGAAAATCGCCCTCGACTGCGCGCACGGGGCGACGTCATCGCTGGCGACGTACTTATTTGCCGATTTGGATGCGGATGTCGTGACGATGGGGGCGTCGCCCAATGGGCTCAACATTAACGAAGGGGTCGGGTCCACCCATCCGGAAGCGCTCGCCGCATTTGTCAAAGAAAAAGGAGCGGATGTCGGGCTCGCCTTTGACGGCGACGGCGACCGTCTCATTGCCGTCGATGAGAACGGCAACATCGTCGATGGCGACCAAATTATGTACATTTGCGCCAAATATTTAAAAGAAACCGGCCGCCTCAAGCACCAAACCGTCGTCTCAACCGTCATGAGCAACCTTGGGTTTTACAAGGCGCTTGAGGCGCAGGGAATCAAAAGTGTACAAACGGCGGTCGGCGACCGCTATGTCGTCGAGGAAATGAAGAAGAACGGCTATAATCTCGGCGGCGAGCAGTCCGGACATATCATCTTCCTTGACTACAACACGACGGGGGACGGAATGTTGACGGCGCTCCAGCTTGTCAACATCATGAAAATCAAAGGCAAGCCGCTTTCCGAATTGGCGGGGGAAATGAAAAAATACCCGCAGCTGCTTGTGAACGTCCGGGTGGCCGATAAGGAAAAAGCAATGGAAAACGAACAAGTGAAAAAAGTGATCCAGGAAGTGGAGGCAGAGATGAACGGCAACGGCCGCGTTCTTGTCCGCCCATCGGGGACTGAGCCGCTTGTGCGCATTATGGCGGAGGCCCCGACCGAAGAAGCGTGCCGCGCCTACGTGGAGCGGATCGCCGATGTCGTCCGCCGTGAAATGGGGACGGAATAATCGACCGTCTGGACAACCACCCTATGCATAAACGGAACGTTCCCTTTCGTTTATGCATAGGGTATTTATATAAATAGTTGACGCCGCTGGGAATGTCCTGTAATATTAACGTTGTTGCCTTTTTTTTGAAAGGAGGCGATGGCAGGGCGGAACAAGGAGATCAGGAACAGCAGTTGTTCCAGCGGATGGAACGTTTCAAAAAGAAAAACCGGTTGGTTGTTGCAATCGTTTTAACGACAAAAGCGCCTGGACTAAGCGTTGGACGGAAGAACGCTTAGTTGACGAGGAGGAGGTTTATCGAGGTTTTCGGCGGATGCCTCCCGGCTGGGGCGATGACAGCCGCAAGTCCTCTCTTAAAACAAAGGGGCGACCCTTTGCACAAAGGGGAGGATGTCATCGCGCAAATCGAAAGGGGAGTCTGCCGCATTGACGGTGAGGCCCCGTTGTTCTTTGACAACTGAACATGGAAGGATCTCATTAGCGGCAGCCTCCAAGATGAAAAGGAGGAACATTTGCCATGTGCGGCATTGTTGGCTATATCGGTTATCAAGATGTGAAGGAAATTTTATTGCGCGGATTGGAAAAACTCGAGTATCGCGGCTACGATTCGGCGGGGATCGCTGTGTTGAACGAAAGCGGCGTGCATGTGTTTAAGGAAAAAGGACGGATTGCTGATTTGCGCCGCATCGTCGACCCGAACGTCAACGCGACGGTCGGCATTGGCCATACACGCTGGGCGACACACGGGGCGCCAAGCCGAGTGAACGCCCACCCGCATCAAAGCGCTTCAGGCCGTTTTACGCTCGTGCATAACGGCGTCATTGAGAACTATGAAATGGTCAAGCGCGACTACTTGGCCGATGTCACATTCCAAAGCGACACGGACACGGAAGTGATCGTTCAGCTCGTGGAGAAGTTCGTCAACGACGGACTGGCAACGGAAGAGGCGTTCCGAAAAACGCTCTCGCTGCTAAAAGGATCGTACGCCATCGCCATGATCGATGCGCAAGACGAAAACACCATCTATGCGGCGAAAAACAAAAGCCCGCTTCTCATCGGCTTGGGCGATGGGTTTAACGTCGTGGCGAGCGACGCGATGGCGATGCTTCAAGTGACGAATCAATTCGTCGAACTGATGGATGGGGAGCTCGTTATCGTCACGAGCGAGAACGTCACGATTCAAACGCTCAACGGCGAGACAGTCGAACGGAAGCCGTTTACGGCCGAGCTCGATGCAAGCGACATTGAAAAAGGAACGTATCCGCATTACATGTTGAAAGAAATTGACGAGCAGCCGTTCGTCATCCGCCGCATCATTCAAAAATACCAAGACGAAAACGGCGGATTGACGATTGACCAAGCGATCATCAACGAAGTGCTGAACGCCGACCGCCTGTACATTGTCGCGTGCGGAACGAGCTACCACGCAGGGCTCGTCGGCAAGCAGTTGATCGAATCGTGGGCGAAAATTCCGGTGGAAGTGCATATCGCCAGCGAATTTTCGTACAACATGCCGCTGTTGTCGGAAAAGCCGCTCTTCATCTTTATCTCGCAAAGCGGCGAAACGGCCGACAGCCGCGCCGTGCTCGTGCAAACGAACAAACTCGGCCATAAAGCGATTACGATCACGAACGTCCCAGGTTCGACGCTGTCGCGGGAAGCCGATTATACGCTTCTGTTGCACGCCGGCCCGGAAATCGCCGTTGCCTCGACAAAAGCCTATACGGCGCAAATTGCCGTGTTGGCAATTTTGGCGGCGGCCGCGGCAAAAGCGAAAGGCTTTGAGCTGGACTTTGACTTGACGAAAGAGCTCGCCATCGTCGCCAATGTGATGGAAATGCTGTGCGATGCGAAAGAGGAAATGGAGAACATCGCGAGCGACTACTTGACCCTGACGCGCAACTGCTTTTTCATCGGCCGCGCCGTTGACTACTATGTCTGCCTAGAAGGCGCGCTGAAGCTGAAGGAGATCTCGTACATTCAAGCGGAAGGGTTCGCCGGCGGCGAGCTGAAACACGGCACGATCGCCTTGATTGAGGACGGCACGCCAGTGATTGCGCTTGCCACTCAGGAGCACGTGAATTTGAGCATTCGCGGCAACGTAAAAGAAGTCGTCGCCCGCGGCGCGAACCCGTGCGTCATCTCGATGCGCGGCCTGGAAGGCGACGGCGACCGCTTTATCATCCCATCCGTCCATCCGGATCTTACGCCGCTTGTCTCCGTCGTGCCGTTGCAGCTGATCGCCTACTATGCCGCCTTGCACCGCGGCTGCGACGTCGACAAACCGCGCAACTTGGCGAAGAGCGTGACGGTGGAGTGAGCGGTTCGTTGGTCGGAAAGGCTGTTGTTAAGTGACAAAAAAAGCCTTATACTCGCGATCGGTATCGAAGCGAAACAAATTCAATTCAGTTTGATTGGCAACGAAGATGGGATTCCAATTAGGGAGAAGGAAATAGGATTGAAGGGAATCGAGAAAGGTACCTAAAGGTGCTTTTCTCGATTTTTTATTTGGAGCCAAAAGAGGAGAAATGGATCGTGAATGTTAGTTAATTGATCAAGCAAGGCTTCGCAAAGAGATAAATTAGAATCGAAACAAAAATTTTACATATAAGGGGGGTTATTAAGATAAAAAATATGGTATAATTTATAAAAAATATTCACAAAAGAGGTGATAAGATGAAAAAACTCATTTTATTTTTAATTTTATCATTACTATGGGTTGCTCCTCTCGCAGCATTGGCAAAAGATAATCAGGATATTACAGGAGCAATTAACAAAGAATTCAAAAAAACTCTTACCTATTATAAGGATCATTCCGCCGAAATACTCGATAGCCTAACAACTTCTGCTGAAGTCACTGAAGGAGATACAAAACAAACTAAAAACGTTAAAGTAGTATTGGCAGAAGGAAAAGAAGTTAGAGACAGCATTTTTTATTTTGATGCAAAACAGATATACTATTATGATTTAGATGATCGGAAAATTATCGATTCTGCATCCATCACAGAGAATGCTCAAATAAAAAATTTTGTTAAAAAACATAAAGATGAAATCGGAAAACAGATAAATCCTTTTTCATTTGCCATTTTTATGATCGCACTTTTTATCACTATTATTGTTCCCCCTGTTTTCGGAACCTTATTCAATAAAAACTCTTCGTCTTTGTCATATAGATTGCAATTTGAACGAGCTGATACTGGAATATACCGAAATTAAGCTATATATATAAGTTGCAATAAAGATTTTCCGATTGTTCGATTCTGTTTTCCTTCATAACAAGTCATTTTGATAGAATGCGGTGGGCGCTCTACTGGATGTAAA
>NZ_PIJF01000071.1:0-9659 GCF_002809985.1 Geobacillus sp. WSUCF-018B | reverse complement strand
ATCCTATTTTCAGCAAAATATAGTTAAGGCGATTCATCTCCCACTTACTCCGCTTCGCTTCGTTGAAGTGGGAGTCTTCTCGCCTAATTAAGATAAAAAAGAAAAGGCCGACGGCGGGCAACCTGTTCACAGCTTGATCGTCCACTTAATTACCCCGGCCTTGGCAAGCGCCTCGATCAAAATGACAACGACCGGCCCGACAAACAGCCCGATAAAGCCAAGCAGTTGGAAGCCGAGGTAGACGCTGACGAGCGCCGCAAGCGGGGAAATGCCCAAATTGGTGGAAAACACTTTCGGCTCGATGATCCGCCGCACGACAGTGATGACGATAAACAGCACAATCAGCCCGACGCCAAGCGTATTGTCGCCGTTCGCCATGCTGATGATGCCCCACGGAACAAGCACTGAGCCGGTCCCCAAAATCGGCAAAATGTCGACGATGACGATGACGAGCGCCATCAAGGCAGCGTAATCAATGCCGAGCACGAGCAACCCGGCCAGCGCGAGAAAAAACGTCACCAGGCTGAGCAAAAATTGCGCTTTAATAAAGCCGATCCCCGCCTTGCTCAGCTGGGCGATGACCATCCCGAGCCGCTGGCGGGTGCGCTCTGACAAATAGCGGCTGATCGACTGTTTCATTCGCGGCAAGTCGAGCGAAATGAGAAACAATGCGACCAAATAGACTAAAAAGTGAATGAAAAACGCCGGGATGGCGGTGATATAATGAACGAGCGACTGCGTCAAATTCGTCGCAAACGACAGCAGCATCTGTTGCACCGTGCGCACGCCGCGCTCGAGCGAATCAATGATTTCCTGGGGGATCGAACTTGAATACGACCGCCACGTTTCGATGAGGCGGTTGAACACTTTTGTCGCCTCGCTCAGCACGTACGGAAGGTTTTGCGAGAGCGCCATCACTTGCTGAACCAAAATGACAACTAAAAAATAAAGCGAAAACCCAAGGATTACCAAAAAGAGTGAAAAAATCGCCGTTACGGCGTGCGCGCGCTTCAGCCGATACTGGTCTTGCAGGCGGCGGATAGGCGGCTCCAACAAGAGGGCGGTGGCAAGCGCCAGCAGGAGCGGCACGCTGTACGGCAGCAGCCATAAACAGATCGCCGACAAAAACGCAATGATGATCCAACGTTTCACATGCGTCCCTCATTTAATCAAGATTTGTCAAAATGATGTTCCACTATAAATATAGCGAACACACTGCGGGCCGGCAACTGTTTTTGCGCATAAAGCGAAACAGCGGCTGAACGATCAGCCGCTGTTTTCCCGGTCAGGCGCTTTGCTGGCGCAGTTCGGCAATATATTGTTTCCCTTGTTCTTCGTTATATTGCCCTTCCCATTTCGACATGACGACCGCTGCCAGCGAGTTGCCGATAACATTCACAACGGTGCGCGCCATATCCAAAATGCGGTCAATGCCGGCGATAAACGCCAATCCTTCGACCGGAATGCCGACTGTGCCGAGCGTCGCCAACAACACGACGAACGAAACGCCCGGGACGCCGGCGATTCCTTTGGACGTCACCATCAAGACGAGTACGAGCGAAATTTGTTGCGACAGCGGCATGTCAATGCCATAGAGTTGGGCGATAAATACAGCCGCCAGCGCCTGATACAACGTCGACCCATCCAAGTTGAACGAATAGCCGGTCGGAACGACAAACGAGGTGACAGCCTTCGGGCAACCGAACCTCTCCATTTTTTCCATAATTTTCGGGAGCACCGTCTCCGAACTCGACGTGCTATAGGCAAGCACGAGCTCATCTTTTAAGATTTTAATAATATGAAAGATATTCACACCTACCAATTTCGCGGTGCCGCCGAGCACAACGAGCACGAAAAAGGCCATCACTGCGTAAACGAGCACAACAAGCTTGCTGAGCGGAAGAAGTGAAGCGACGCCAAATTTCGACACCGTCACCCCGATCAAGGCAAAGACGCCGAACGGCGCAAACTTCATCACTTGGTTTGTCACGTAAAACATCGCTTCCGCCGTTCCTTGGAAAAAGCGAAGCACCGGTTTTCCTTTTTCGCCGATCGCGGCTACACCCAATCCGAACATGACCGAGAAGAAAATGATCGGCAACATGTTTCCTGTCGCGAGGGATTCAAACACATTTTTCGGCACGATGTTGACGAATGTCTCGACCATCGAATGGTGCTGCACTTCATTCGTCGTATCAATGTATGATTGAATATCGGTTTTCTCAAGCGATTTTATATTGACGCCGGCGCCTGGTTGGAACACGTTTGCTGCCAAGAGGCCAACGACAATCGCAATCGTCGTGATAATCTCGAAATAAAGGATTGTTTTGCCGCCCAGCTTCCCGAGCTTTTTCACATCGCCGACATTGGCGACGCCGACAATTAAGCTCGAGACGACAATCGGAATCACGATCATCTTAATGAGACGGAGAAAAATGTCCCCGATCGGCTGCAAATACGCTGCTACGTTCGGGTTTCCGTAAAAAACGGCTCCGACGATAATCCCGAGAATAAGACCGATCAAAATCTGCCATGCCAACCCGATCTTTCTCATCATGTTCCGCCTCCTTTAGACAATTTTAGACAAAAAGCGACAAAATTATTTTACTATTAAAAATAAAATCTGTCAATACTTTTGAATGAAACCGCTTTGTTGCAAGGAACTATCAATATATTTTGTTTTTTTATAATAATTTAAATACTTGTATCGTTGGCAAAAGAAAACAGGCCGCCGGTCAGGCGCCTGCCTCATTCCCGAATTTCATGATCGCCGCTTTTCTTTTTCCTGCCGGTAAAACTCATGAAACATTTTCATTAATGCCCGTTTTTCGATGCGCGAGACGTAGCTTCTTGAGATGCCGAGCTCTTTGGCGATTTCACGCTGCGTTTTCTCCCGTTGCCGGCCGAGTCCAAACCGCTTGACGATCACTTCTTTTTCCCGCTCGTCTAGCACGCTGATGTATCGTTTCACTTGCTCAAGCTCCATGTTAAGCTGAATTTCGTCGACGATGTCTTGCTCTTCGGATTTCAAAATATCGAGCAGGCTGATTTCATTTCCTTCCTTATCTTGGCCGATCGGCTTGTGAAGAGAAACGTCCTTGCGTGTTTTTTTCAGTGAACGCAAATGCATCAAGATTTCGTTTTCAATGCATCGGGCCGCATATGTGGCCAACTTCGTCCCTTTCCCCGGCGAATAGCTTTCAATCGCCTTGATCAAGCCGATCGTCCCGATCGAAATTAAATCTTCCACTTCTTCTCCCGTATTTTCGAACTTTTTGACAATATGGGCGACAAGGCGCAAGTTATGTTCGATGAGCCGGTTGCGGGCTTGTTCGTCGCCTTTGGCCATTAACTCCAAGTATTTTTCCTCTTCTTTGGCGCTTAACGGCTGGGGAAACGCGTTGTTTTTAATGTACGAGACGAGAAACGTCAATTCTTTCAACAAAAACGCAAACGCTGAAAAAATGCCGGACATGCTCTCACCCCCGCCTGCTGTCGTCGGCGGAAACCGCCTTATCGTTATGTATATGCAGGGGCGTTGTTGTCCGTGTCTGGACAAAAAATTCAGCCGACCCCCTTAACGAGGCCGGCTGCGGGCAAACGTGCCACCCGTATCAGTGAACAAACACACTCATTTCTTGTGTTGCAGCTCGCCTGCTGTTCCCCTCCCATCCTAGACAGGCGCCCGCCTTGTTACACTCCTGCTTCGGCGCTCACTTCCGCAGCGACGACGAGCGCAATCGACGCCGTAATCACAACTGCCGTGACGATGGCGAACATCCCCGCTCCCTCCTTGGCCTTCTCGTTTATTTTTATTTTACCAAAGAAGACGGGGAACGCTTCCGCCACATTTTGAACAATTCATGAAATTCGACGATCAACAACAGCGCGCGGAGCACCGATCGCACTTTCGACTGAGTCAAGTGGAGTTTCCCCTTTGCTTTATCCACGTCACCAGCCATACGAGTACAATGGACATACATCGTCTCCCCTTTCATCCTTCATTGCTGAACATGTTTACAACAATCGTTGATGGAAAAAGCATTTGCGGTCAACAAGCTCCTCCTCGGCTGCACGCGCGAACCGCTCCTCTTCCCTGTTCCCCTGCCGCGGCTTTCTCCGCTCAATCGTGATCGTGAGAAAAAACAAATGGATCGTCATGCCTCCCCACCTCCTTTCCATGCAAAAAAACCGCAGAAGGAAAGCGCTTCTGCGGCTCAGTGTGCAAAAAGGCCGCAGAAAGCGAGACTACTCCCCTTCTGCGGCCTGATCGCTGTTTTTCGTCATCGGTGCACGTTCATTCCCGGTCGGCGGAAGGTCGAATAGCCATTTTCTGGAATAAATGCGCGAATGTTGACCACATCACCATTGTCATGATCTTCGACCTCCCCTCAGAAATGACGTTACGAAGGTAATTGTATCCAAAAACATTTCCATTGTCAACCATTTTTTATAAAAAACAAGCTCCCCTTTGACGGCAGCATGACGAAACCAAAATGAGGGGGCTGACCTAAAAGGCCGCCTGCCTTCAAGATCGTCACAACGATCGTGCAGCAGAAACAGCAAGCACATATATAGCAGCGAAAGAGGGTGTTCCAATCTTTTTGGAACACCCTCCTTTCTTCATTATCGCCAATCATAAGCGCAATGACGCTTTTCGTCGAGCCCCATTGATCATTCAAACCGGTCTTCCTCTTCCTCCAAGCGGCGGGCGCAAACGGCGGAGCGACGTGAACAGTACAAAGCCGCCATGAAACAGCCTCCAACCATCAGCAAGGCGAACGGTTTTTTCGCTGCCTCAAGCGCTCCCGGGATGATCGTCCCTAAATAGAAAAACACACCGAGCGAGAACAAGACAAGGCTGTACATCTTGAAATCGCCCGCCTTCGCCCGCAGCTCGTCTCGTTGCTGCTCGTTCAAGCCCGATCCCTCCTCTCCCCTTTCACTGTATCATACATGAACGGAAGGGAGGAGCGGCAATTTCAGCCAAGCGCCTGCGCCAAATCGTCGAGCAAATCGTTCACATCCTCAAGCCCGACGGACAGGCGGATGAGTCCGTCTGTAATACCGAGCTGTTCGCGCCTCTCTTTCGGAATCGAGGCGTGCGTCATTTTCCCCGGCAGCGAAATTAAACTTTCGACCGCCCCTAAGCTTTCGGCAAGCGTAAAGTAGCGTACGCGCGACAGCACGTTCTCCGCGCGCTCCAAGCTGCCGACATCAAACGAAATCATGCCGCCGAATCCACGCATTTGTTGTTTGGCCAGCTCATGGTTCGGATGATTTGGAAGGCCTGGATAATAGACGCGGGCAACGGACGTATGCTCGGCCAAAAAGGCGGCAATGGCGCGCGCGTTTCGTTCATGCTCTTCCATCCGCACGCCAAGCGTTTTGATCCCGCGCATAAGCAGCCACGAGTCTTGCGGGCCGAGCACGCCTCCGGTTGAATTTTGCACATAATGGAGCCGTTCGGCAAGCTCCGGCGTGCGGACAACCGCCAACCCGGCGACGACGTCGCTATGGCCGCCTAAATATTTCGTCGCGCTGTGGATGACGATATCGGCGCCAAGCGCAAGCGGTGTTTGAAAGTACGGAGTGGAAAACGTATTATCGACGATCAACAGCAGCCCGCGAGCACGGGCAATGGCGGCGGCGGCTTGCAAGTCAGTGATTTTCAAAAGCGGATTCGTCGGCGTTTCAACGTAAATCGCCTTCGTGTTTGGGCGAATATGCGCTTCAATGTTGGCGACATCGCTCGTGTCGACGAACGTCGCCTCAAGCCCGAACCGGTTCAGCACGTTCGTCATGACGCGGTACGTGCCGCCATAGACGTCGTCGGTCAGCACGATATGGTCGCCGTTTTGAAACAGCATCATGACAGCCGTAATGGCGGCCATGCCGGAAGCAAACGCAAACCCGGCTTCGCCGCCTTCAAGGTCGGCAATGAGCTTTTCGAGCGCCGCGCGCGTCGGATTGCCGGTGCGCGAGTATTCAAACCCTTTATGTTTGCCGACTTCCTCTTGTTTGTACGTGCTCACTTGATAAATTGGGACCGACACCGCCCCAGTGTACGGGTCGCCTGCGATGCCGCCATGGATGAGCATCGTCTTTCGTCTCATCTTATCGCCCACCTTCGTAAATGTTTTTGCTTAAATATCGCTCGCTCCCGTCGGGGAAAATGACAACGATGTTCGTCCCGGGCTTCGCTTGTTCCGCCTCGAGCAAAGCGGCATGAAACGCGGCGCCGGACGAGCTGCCGACAAGCAGCCCTTCCCGCCTTGCCAGCTCGCTGACGCGGCGGAAAGCGTCGTCGTCGGAAATCGTGTAAATAGCGTCAAAATACTCCGGATCCATAAACGGCGGCAAAAACTCCATGCCGATTCCTTCGGTTCGGTGCGGCCCCGGCTCGCCTCCGCCTAAAATGGATCCTTCCGGCTCAACGATGACCGTTTTAATGGCCGGATTTTTTTCTTTTAAAAACGTCGCCGTCCCCATGAACGTGCCGCCCGAACCAGCGCCGGCAACAAAAACGTCGATTTGTCCGCCCAAGTCGTCCCACAACTCCGGCCCGAGCGTTTTGTAATACGTCCTTGGGTTGGCCGGGTTTTCGAACTGCTGGGGGCAATAGGCGCCCGGAATCGTGCGGGCGAGCTCTTCGGCTTTGCGAATCGCCCCCTCCATCCCCTCTTCGGTCGGCGTATGGACAATTTGCGCCCCAAGCGCCTTCATCAGCTGCTGCTTTTCAACGCTGAATTTTTCCGGTACGCAAAAAATGACGTTGACGTTCTTGCCGATCGCCGCCAGCGCCAAGCCGATGCCGGTGTTGCCGGCCGTCGGCTCGATGATCGTGCCCCCTTCTTTTAGTTTTCCCGACGCGAACGCCTCCTCGAGCAGCTCTTGCCCGAGCCGGTCTTTAATGCTTCCGCCCGGGTTGAAATACTCGAGCTTCGCAAACAAACGGACGCCTTCCGGCAACGGAAAGCGTGTAATCTCGATGACCGGCGTATGGCCGATTAATTCATGAATGCTTTTTGCTACCCGCATCGTTGGTCACTCCATTCCTCACGCTCATTTGGCGGCGGGACGGCGGCGTTTTGGCGTTTATTTTCGCTTCTGCATGGCGGACAACACAGCCAACACCAGTTGTGCAGAGTGTTTCGCCGCCGTCTCCAAAAACTGTTCAAACGACACATCCGACTCTTGACCGGCAATATCGGACAGCGCCCGAATCACCACAAACGGCGTCCCAAACTGCACGCACACTTGGGCGATGGCGGCTGCCTCCATTTCGACGGCGCACAGCTCCGGAAACTGGCTGCGCACAAATTTGACGCGTTCCGGATCGTTCATAAACGAATCGCCAGTCGCGATCAAACCGACCGCCGCCTGCAAACCGTCAAGCCGCGCTGCTGCCTGCTTCGCCGCCTCAACAAGCGCCCCATCGGCCCGGTAGCGCGCCGGCAAGCCGGGCACTTGCCCGTAGGCGTAGCCAAACGCCGTCACATCAACGTCATGGTGGACGACCTCATCGGAAATGACGAGATCGCCGACGCGCAACGACGGCAAAAATCCGCCGGCCGAGCCGGTGTTGATGACGAAATCAGGGCGGAATCGGTCAAGCAAAAGCGTCGTTCCCATCGCCGCATTCACCTTGCCGATGCCGGACTTGAGCAGCACCACCTCGGCACCGTCAAGGCGGCCGGTGGAAAACTCGCATCCGGCGATCACCGTTTCCTCGCGCCCTTCCATGCGTGCGCGCAAAATGGCCACTTCTTCTTCCATTGCTCCAATGATGGCTGCCTTCATCGTTCTCCCTCTTTCTATGTCGGTTGTTTCACCGCCTCCATCACCCAGACGAACGCGTTTTGCTGCGCAAAGGAGACGGAAAAGCCATGGCTGGCAAACAGCGACGCCAATACGTCAAGTGTCGTGTAATATTCGCGCTCGAGATCGTCGGCCAAATCGTGGAAGCCGCGCGCCCGTGCGGCTTCGACAGCTTGGCGGAACGCCTTTTTGTCGCGAAACGCCGTATCGGCAAACACTATTTTACCACCAGTTTGGAGTAGTTGGCTATATTTGCCGAGCGCCTCGTCTTTTTCCTCATCCGTCAAATGGTGAAACGCGTACGTGCTGGCAATGGTGTCGACTGGCTCAGGAGGAACCGGAAATTGCAAAAAATCGCCGTCCATAATGACCGCCCGGCCGCCGAGCTTTTCCGTTGCTTTTTTCCTCATCGGCGCCGACGGCTCGATGCCGTATACCGTTTTGCCGCGCTCTAGCAGCTTTTTCGTCAAATTGCCGGTGCCGACGCCAAATTCAAGCACAACACGGCCGGCTTTATCAGCGACAGTGTTTAAAATGCGATCATAACCGGCAAACACATCGCGGTATTGCTCATCTCCCCCTTCGACTGATCGATCGTATGACTCCGCCCATTGCTCGAACAAATCAAGAAATTCCCTGCCCATATGGCCTCACTCCATAAAGTTTATAATTCCTATAAATATAGTATGCTTTAGGCGATAACCTGCTCCCACTGTACCATAACTTTTTCCGCCGTTCAATGATCGTGCTCGCTGTCATTTGTATTGTTCCCCATCGCCTCTTCCATTGCACGGGTGGATGGAAGCGGGAAAATTTGCTACACTGTCGATGAAAGGAGGGGGAGGCCGATGCAACAAACCGGAACACGTTTTGCCACCCGCGCCAAGCGGCGGAAAATCAACCGCTGGCTCAATGGAGCAATCGCCGTTGTGGTGTTGCTCATTCTCATTGTCGGTTGGAACATATTGTTCGGCGGCGAGCCGAGCCATAAAGCGGCGGATGCTGAGGCGAAGCCGGCTGCGGGGGCGGATGGGGCGAAGCGGGGCGAAATCGAAACGGGAGAACCGACCGCGCCGTCTGAAACGGAGGAAGCTGCTTCCGGGGACGAGTCCGAACCGGCTGAAGAGGAAGCCGAACAAGACGTGACGGCAACGCCGGGGCCGCCGGGGTCGAATATTGAAAAAGAAATCGTCAACCCGGCATGGCAGCCGGTCGGCACGACGCAATCAGAGCCGCATGAAACGGTGTTTAAAAAAGATTCGGTGGACTGGAAGGAAATGCTCGATGCGGTCAGCTATGCGACCGGCATCGCGCCGGACGATATGATCGTTTGGTTCATCGGCAACAATGGGCCGAACAAAGCGGTGGCGACGATTTCAACGAGAGACCAGACCGCCCATTACCGAGTGTATATTGAATGGGTGACGAATGAAGGATGGAAGCCGACGAAAGTGCAAAAGCTGCGGGAAAAACCGTAGCGATTTTTGAAGGGGAACAGGTGCCCGCTTAGAAGGGGCGCCTGTCATTTTTTTGCCTTAAAGTGGACGACGGCACTGTAAAACCGCTTCCCGTTTTCCATGACATGCATTTGGTGCGACACATGATGGACGGAAAGCAGCAGCGCTTTGTTATGCTCGATTTGCTCGTTGATTTTTTTTTCAAGCGTTCGCAAGTCGTCAGCTTCAAAAAACTCCACTTTGTCTTCAATCAAATCAAGGGAAATGTTCACCATGTCTTTGCCTCCCTCTAGAAATGTTGATTTATCAAGGCTTTTCGGCCCCTCAGGGGTGTCCAAAAAATATTTTTCGACAAAATCCCTTACATCCTTTTTCAGTTTT
>NZ_PIJF01000008.1:0-67982 GCF_002809985.1 Geobacillus sp. WSUCF-018B | reverse complement strand
TGGACAAGATCTATTAAGCGATCCGAGACATCCGTTGCACCACAAAGTGAAACGCCGTCGCATCAAGACGATTATTCAGACGGTGATCACGATGGCAGGGCGACTCGTCCGTCGATCACGACAGATCTGGATGAAACTGACGCGAAGGAGTGGCTATAGCGAGCCCCTTCTGAACGTCTATCAGAAATGGAGAGAGGCAAGATAACGAACGAATGTTCGAGTACTGATGTCCAACGTCACTCCCTGGGCTTTTTTGTCTATTTTTTTGGTTTGTATACCTAAAAAAAGAGATTTGTTCCATTTTCGGAAATAGAGATGATATAGGTCATAAGCATAAAAAGGGTTTTATGGATTATCAATCCATAAAAATTACAACAAAATCAAAGTCGATTTCAATTCATCACGGATTCAGGGTATTTGGCAATTTCATACAGTTTAGCCCCATCAGTCGCTGAGTCTTGTGCTTCAGCCCCATCAATAACTCCTTGTTCTAAAGCGGGATAAGTTTCGGTCCAAGGCAGCGAAACTGGGCTTGCTCCGAGAGCCTTGATAGTTTCTTGCCAAACAGGGGAGCCTGGTGTCCTAATTTTCAATCCTTTAAGATCCTCAGGGGTAGAAATCCCCTTTTTTGTTACAAAGTTGCGTGCCCCAGTATAATAGTTAAATGACAAAACCATTAGCCCCTTCTCTTTGGATAATTTATCCAACCATCCCTTTACTAAATCTGATTTAACTAATTTTTGCATTTCATCTACGCTATCTGTTAAATAAGGAGCTAATAATATGCCGATCTCCGGAACCCATACTCCCAAACGCCCTGCGTCCGAATTAACTGCTATATTCCCTCCAAGCATTGCCTGTTGCAGTAAATCCTCATCACTTCCTAAAACCCCGTTTGGATAAAGTTCAATTTTCACCTTACCGTTTGTTCTTTTTTCTACAGCTTTTTTAAACTCAGAATACCCTAGGTAAACTGGATCTTGTTCATTAACCACCATATGGATTTTTAACGTGTACGACTTTTCGTCTTTATCGCCAATGGTTTCCGATGACTTACCACATGCAGTTGTAAAAGCCATAAGTATTATTACAAGAAAAACAAATATACTCCGTTTCATCATTTCCCTTTCCCCCTCCCCTTAGGGAACTAGTGATTTAATGAAAAATCGGCCTAAAACACACTCTTCTCAAGGCGACAAACATGTTGACATCAGTCCTTTCCTTGCGATTCAAAACACCAATTAAACGGAAATCATCGTTTTCCACCAACCTTTTGGGAGTATTTAAAAAGTTCATACTCTACAATCGCTATAATACCAATACAAAAGTACAACCAATTCTGGACCTATTCCCGGTCAATTCACTGATCGAGGATGTCCTAAATGAGATGACCTGTTTTCCGTGAAAATGCATGCGCCTTGATGAGTCATTTTCATGACGGGTGGAGGGCAAAACTTGCTCATGGATGTTTTTTGTAAAAATGTGCGCACCTTAATTGCTCACTTCCATGCTGAATCGAGAATAAAAATGCCCACGAACTTTTCTATGTAAGGAATCTCCCCCTTCCTTTTTTCAATTTTTTCCCTAATACAAAAGAAATCTTTTTTAGGACCAAACCTCCTTTTCACTTTGAAACACACCAACATCGCCACCTGCCTTTAGTATATTAATAATACTAGTATACTAGTACTAATTTGATTATATCTAAAACAAAATGAATTTTCAATAACTTTTAAAAATTAAAAATAAAAAAGAGAGGAAACCCTCTCCTTCAAAAAACTATCAAGAAATCATCTGAATATAAAGTCCATAGCTCTCGACGACTTTACCTTCCCTCCTCCAACCATAAAATGCTCGTCACGCCGCGCGGGTAGTATTTGCTGCCGCTGATTTCGCCAGCGATAATTTGGTCGCTCCAACTCCAAATGGAGAGCGTCGGATGCGTGAGCCACGCAACATGAGCCGCATCAGCTCGTTTTCCTTGTTCATCCCATTCCCACCCTAAAATGTGACGGGCAATAAACTGGCATAAGTAAATTTTGCTCAACCACGAGTTGTTGCTTGTCGAGGAAATTTTCCATCCCCCATCCGGGAATAGGCAAATTCCTTCCCGCAACACATATTGCAAATGTTGTCGCAGTGCACGAATATAGTCTCCAAAACGTCCGTCTTCTCTTAACGCCTCATGGCAGTTCGTAAAGTAAGGAAACACAAGCCCCTCAATAGCCGGAATGATTTTCGAGTCATTTCCTTCTCCCATCACGGCTGGGATATACCCGTCCTCCGTCACGTGACTGACAATCGTCGCGGCGCATTTTTCCGCCTGCTCCCTTGCCAATGCAGCCAGTTCTTCTTTGCCGACATCGCGGAACAACTTTTCGAGCGCCACATAGGCAGCCCAACATTTTCCTGCCAAATATAAATTGTTGCGCGCCTGGCCAAGAGAAACATCCAAACTATCATACGTTGTGATTTCCGCTCCACCCATCGTGCGGGTGCTGTCAAGCCCCATCACGCCGTTCCGCTTTTCTGGATCCGGATGATCGCGGCGCACCATGCTTTCGAGACATTGTTCCAAGATCGTAAGCCGCCGGTCGCGCCATGCCCAGTCTTTCGTTTGTTCGATGTATACCGCCGCGCAAAGCACCCAGTTGACGAGCTGTTCGTGCGTCATATGTGAAAAGCAACCGCTGATCCCGTATAGCTCATATGACGAGTAATGCGGACGTGAGAACGTGTTAGCGACTCCCATATCATGAGTGAAGCTGATGCCGCCGGGATATTCCGTCTCATCTCCTGGGAAACGGACACGATCCTCATAGCTGTAGCGCTCGACATAAAAGTCAAGCACATTTTTCACCGTCCACGGATTCATTTTCAATTCAAAAAAGAGCTGGTCGACGGTGAGATCAAACGTATTCATCATCCGGTACTCGCCTTCATTGACGACCCAAATCGGCTTTCCTTCATGCTCAAGCAGCTGTGTATTGCCATAGTAGCTGCGGATCGCGTGCGCCATCATAAACTTTTGATCATCGGAGAGCCATTCTTTTTCAATGAGTTCATTCGAACGGAACGCCTGCTCCTTTAACACCTCGGCCTGCTCTAACGCATAAAGACCGACTTCTTCGATATTACGGAAGAAACGGGTGTAAAAATAAGAGGCATCCATTCCCGCCGTCACACAACCTCCACGATAGAAGCAAACAGCAAATTGATACGTTTTCTTTTCTCCCGCCGGCACATCCGCAATTAATGCACCGACTTTCCCGAGCCCAAACGTCCAGTTTTCTTCGAGAGTCGCCGTTAAGATATCCTCCATGCTAAAATGCAGTGCTGAACGAACGCCCTCATCCTTGGATGCAATGCCCAAAATCCGCCCTTGACCGACCCCGCGCAGCTGCGGGCATGTATCATCGATCCGCCGCATCGAGGTATACGGGTCAGTGCCTTCGAATCCGAAAAACGCCCGTCGTGTTCTTGTTCCGTTCGTATTATCGATCGTCATCTCGACAATGACAGCTGGGACCAACGCCAACTTGAGTTCTTCCTCGGCCGCTGTTTCGGGATCAGGCACCGCCTTTACCGGCGAATAAATCGTAAACGTTAAATCCCCAGCTTTCCATGTATCCGTTGCCACACAGAATTCGCGCTTGATCTCCTCTTTCGCAAACGGGATGAGAATGTTTGGTTTTTGCGGATTCGGATCAGGATTTTCAATGTCATATCGTTTGCTTTCATCCTCGCCTGCTGTTTCCGCGAATGGAAGGATATGATACAGCCCCGGCTCATGCGGCGACTCAACACCAATAAAGACATTTTGCCGCGGTGGTCGGGCAAGTTCCAAGTCCAGTCCTCCGCTTTTTCCCGGAAACCCTAGCGTAAAGCTGGCAAACGCCCCAACCGGCGAGTGATGGGCGTTGAAAAATACATTGGTTGGCATGAATAACTCACTCTCCCCTTTTTCCTACTATGCAAGCGGTCGATCATGAGAGCACCAGTGCTACAAAAGAACGGCTTTTTCATCTGCTTTCAGCTTGCAGCTCCAACAATTCGCTGACCGTGACCATTTTGTAACCTTGCGAATACAATTCGGATACGAGTATATTGACAGCCTCGATCGTCTGCGAACGATCTCCAAATCCGTCATGAAAGAGCAAGATGCTCCCGTTTTTTATATGGGGGCGACTCTTCCGAACAATATAATCAACTCCTGGTTGTTCCCAGTCTCGGGCATCCGTATTGAGCGCACCAATCATTTGGTAGCCGAAATGGTTGCACATCGAAACAACAGTTGCATTGTAGTCAAGATAAGGAGGACGGAAAATCGTGGGCTTCGCTCCAGTCATCTCGGTAATGATGGCATCCGTCCACTCCATTTCTCTCAAAGCCTCATCTTCCGTTAGAGAAGTGAGGTTAGCGTGAGAATACGTATGATTGCCAATTTCATGCCCTTGCGCCTTGACCGCCTTTACAACTTCCGGATGCTTCTCCATCTGGCTTCCGATCATAAAAAAGGTCGCTTTTCCAGATACTTTCTCCAATATCTCCAATACGTTCAATGTATAAACCGGATTCGGTCCATCATCAAACGTCAGGGCGACCAATTTGTGCGGCGTCTCTACATGTTCAATCATTCCTCTATCTTTCCTCCATTGATTCAAATGATGCCAAATCGATAGACCGTCGTTGATGCTCGCTCTTGGCCAGCCGGCAATACGATCGACGGAAACTGCGGATGATGGATCGCATCCGGCAGCCCTTGCGTTTCCAGGCAGATGCCTAAATATTTCCGCGACGACACGCCGCCTAGATCCAACCCTTCCGGCAGCTGGTTCGATGTATACACCACCACGCCGACCTCATCCGTCTCCACCGTCAGCACCCGCCCGCTCTCCGGGTCGGAAAGCACAATCTCTTTGTCATGATGCCGATCGAGCCAAAACGGATGGTCATAACCCCCGCCGACGAGTGCAATTTGCGGATGCCCCGATTCGACCGCCTCCCGGATCGTCTTTCCTTGCCGCAAATCAAACGGCGTGCCAGTGACATCCAAGACGCGGCCCGTCGGAATCAGCTCCTCATTCAATTCGAGCACGCGCGAGCTTTGGATTGTCAGCGTGTGGTCCAATATATCGCGCTTGCCGTTGCCGCTTAGGTTAAAATACGTATGGTTCGTCAAATTGACGAGCGTCGTTTTGTCCGAACGAGCTCGGTGTGTGACGATCCATTCGTTGTCATTGTTCAGCCAATATTCCACTTGAACATGAACTGTTCCCGGGTATCCTTCCTCCCCGTCCGGGCTTGTGTACGAAAAGACGACGCCGACCGCATCGTCGCGCTGAACGGGCTCGGCCTGCCACAGCACGCGGTGGAATCCGTTCGGCCCGCCGTGCAAGTGGTTGTTGTGTTCGTTTTTCGCCAGTTGATATGTGATTCCATCAAGTTCGAAGCTCGCCCCGCGAATGCGCCCCGCCACCCGGCCGATTACGGCGCCGAAATAAGGGGCGTTCTCAACATACGGTTCAAATCGTCCAAACCCGAGCACGACATTTTCGATGTTGCCGTTCCGGTCGGGAACGCGGAGGTCCGTCACGATGCATCCGTAGTTTGTCGCCGACAGTTCCATGCCGCGGTCGTTTGTCAACGTAAATAAAAGAACTTCTTTTCCGTTGAAACGAGACCATGTTTCTTTCCTAATCCGCAACCTCTCTCCCCCTCTCCAACGATGGAAAAAGCAACGATTTGATCATTTTCATCATACTATATTTCATTTAGTTTGTATATAACACAAACAAACTTAACCCCAATCACATATGACATCATCCTTTTACCGAACCGGCAACCAGTCCTTCAATAATTCGGTCGCTCAAGAATAAGTATACAATCAAAATCGGCAAAATGCTGATCACCAAAGTCGCGCCGATCGCCCCCCAGTCGGTGAGATATTGGCCGACAAAATTATTGACTCCGACTGTGATCGTTTTCCATTTTTCCGAACTAATGAACGTGTTGACAAACACAAACTCATTCCAATTGTAAATCATGTTAATAATGGCTGTAGTCGCAAGAACAGGCGCTGTCATCGGCAATGTGATGCGGAAAAAAATGCGATGGACAGAGCACCCGTCCATTACCGCCGCTTCTTCGATTTCCCGCGGCAACGACTGATAAAATCCTAGCAAAATCATAATCGTAATCGGCAAGTTAAAGGTCGTATATGAAAGAATAATCGAGATGGGGTTATCAATTAAGTTCATTTTATTATAAATATTAAACAACGGAATGAGCGTCGAATGAAGCGGGATCATGTAAGCGATCATAAACAAAGCCAATACAACACCTTTGAATTTCCACTCCATTCTGGTCAAGGCAAACGTAACGAAGCTGGCTAAAATCAAAGTCAATACAACAGCGACGATCGTATACCAGACACTATTGAAAAAGTATTGGTTGATCCCTCCATCAAACCAAGCATTTATATAATTTTCCCATCGCGGAGATTTCGGCAAAGCGAATGGAGACATCCCAAACACTTCCTGATTCGTCTTCAACGACAATAAGAATAACCATACTAACGGATACAATTGAAGAAGCGCTACAACAACCAAGATAAAGTAAAGAATTCCCATTGCGATTCGTCGTAAAGGAGAACGAAGCTTGGAATCTAAGGTTTTCTTTTCTTTCATGGTCAATTCTCCTTTTATTCTTGATTGACTCTCAACATTTTTTGAATCATCCAGGTCGCTCCCATGCTAAGGATGAGCAACCCAAAACCAATGGCACTTCCATACCCGAAGTTGAATTTCCCAAACGCTTCTTTATACATATAAGAAGCAATCACTTCCGTGGCATGCCCCGGACCGCCTCCGGTCATGACGTAAATCAAATCAAAATATTTCAAAGACCCGACAACGGCTAGAATCACCAATACTTTTAACACCCCAGAAATAAGGGGCACCTTAATTTTGTAGGCAATTTGAAAGGCATTGGCACCATCGATTCTTGCAGCTTCAATCAATTCTTGAGGTACATTGATCAAAGCCGCATACAGAATGATGATGTAAAATCCCGCATACTGCCAAACGATCGGGATGAAAACCGAATATAACGCCATATCCGGATCCGCCAACCAAAGTGGAGTCTCTTTTATCCCAAACATAGACAATAAACTGTTAATCAGCCCATTCATCGGATCAAAAATCTTAATCCAAAGTTGAGCGATGGCGACAGACGACATAAGCATGGGAATAATGTAAATTTTTCTAAACAAATTCCCTCCCTTAATTTTGCTCGCTAATATTAAAGAAACGATTAAATAGCCGATCAAACTGAGAACGGAAAACAACGCCAACAAGACGGAGTGCCAGGTGCTCTCCCAAAACAGCTTGTCATGAATAAGCTTTTTATAATTCTCCAAGCCGATGAACTTCATCTGGCCTACCCCGCTCCAATCCATCAATCCATAATATCCCGTCAGCGCAATCGGGATATAAATTAAAAACAAGACAAGGAGAAGCGACGGCAGGACATAAAGAATGATGGCTGTTTTATTGGACATAACGTTTTTCATCGCTGATAACTCCTTCTTTACAAATAAGGGGGCATGTGTTGTTCCAGATGCCCCCAAAATTCTTATTTGTTGGCTTCCTCCGCCAACGCGTCATCATGTTGTTTCGCAAATTCTTCTGGCGTGATTTGTTTGCCAAACAGGGCCGTCATTAAGTCATGGTGCAGCTCAGAAACATTCGGGCTTGCTTGGGTGTCAAACCAAGTCGTAATGTTTGTTGCATTGTTAATATCATTCAGGACATCAAGATACATTTGTGGTACGTCCAGTCCTTCTGTATCAACTTTCATAGCCGGAAGAATGCCCGCGCCTTCAACAGAACGTTTTCCCCACTCTTTTACGAGATAAGCCGCAAAATCTTTCGCTTGTTCTTTATGTTTTGAGTTTTCTGCAACGAATGCACCTAACCCAGGTCCACCAACATAGCTGTTTATATCGGTTCCTTTTCCACCTTCGTAAACCGGGAATTTAAAATAACCAACTTTTTCTTTAAATTCTTGCGGAACATCTGGACTTGTTGTAAAGTTCGGCAATTCCCACGTTGCTGTTAAGAACATTGCCGCCTTTTCATTCAGGAAATAACCTTTTGCATCGTCGTTTGAAAACGCCGTATTGCCTCTAACAAAGAATCCCATATCAACAAGATTTTGAACTTCCTCAGCTGCTTTTACAATGGCCGGGTCGGACATTTTGACTTTCCCTTGAATAACATCCGTCAAAATCGTTGGGCCGCCAATTCGGTCAGCGAGGTACATAAACCACATCGATGCCGGCCATCCATCTTTCGAACCAACCGTTGCTGGAATCACCCCATGCTTGATCAACGTTTTCCCAATGTTTTTCAAATCTTCAAAGGTTTTCGGTTCCTGAAGACCATATTTTTTGAAAATCTCTTTGTTGTAGAAAATATACGTGATGTTCATCTCCATTGGAAGCGCATACGATTTGCCGTTAAAGGTATACGCTTCTACCGTTCCAGGTACAAACTGGTCTTTAAATTCTTTTTCGATAATATCATTTAGCGGCGCAAATTGTCCTCCAGTGGCGTATGGTTCGGCAAAACCGTTCGACCACGTCAACCCTACGTCAGGCAATTCATTCGAAGCGGCCAACACTTTTAATTTATCCCGATATTGATCCGGATTTAATACCTCTACATCAATCTGAACATTCGGATGCTTCGCTTCATAGTCTTTAATAATCTCCTCTACAAGATTGTAGTAAGCGGTTGAACTGCCTTTTGGCCAGTCGTGCATAAACTTCAAATGAATTTTCCCGTCTCCGGATTTCCCCTCGCTCGTAGAATCGCTCGACGAAGAAGAACAACCAGACAGCACAATCCCCGCCATCAACATTAGCAAAACCAACCATGTGAACGCTTTCTTTTTCATAAACTTTACCCCCTTCTCTATTCTTTGCTTGCAAATACAGTCTACCATCATCATGAAGGGGGAAAAAGGCAACAACCATTAGGAAAAGTACCAGTATTTTTAGATTACTTTTCTTTTTGACTTTTTCGATAGCTGCTCGGAGTCTTTCCCTCCATTTCCTTAAACAAATGAATAAAATATTTCGCTGTTTTGTAACCGCACTCTTCCGCAATCTCTGATACAGCCATATCAGTCGTCATCAACAGTTCTTTAGCTCGCTGCATTCTTCTTCTTGTGAGATATTCGCTGAATGTGAGTTTCATTTGTTCTTTAAACAGCGTGCTAAAATAGCTTGGATTCAAATGGACGTGCTCCGCCACTTCTTTTAGTGATATATCATCTTTTAGATGCCGATCAATAAACTGGATGGCCTCGCGAATCGGTTCACGAGTTTGGGGGTGACGGTCAAGGGCATCGATGAGTTTATCGTCAATCAATTGTTTCATCACTCGTTCCCTTTCCTTTTGCTCGGAAACGTGGATCGCTTTTTCTACCGCTTCGAATAATTCGCTTTTTTTCACCGGCTTCAACAAATAGTGTAATACCCCAAGACTGATGGCTTTTTGCGCATAATCGAAATCAGGGTAAGCAGAAATGAGGATCACTGCCGGAGAATCGTCTTTTTCTCTCATTTTCTCTAACACATCAAGCCCGGTAATTTCCGGCATCCGAATATCTGTCAATAACACGTGCACTCGCTCTTGCCGCAAAATGTCAAGCGCTTCTTGGCCATTGGCAGCCGTTATGATTCGGTGTTTGCCGGAGGCCCATTTTTCCAACAACCGCTTCATCCCTTCTCTCGCCCTCGGCTCATCATCCACAACTAAAATGGTCTTCTCATGCATCATTTTTCACCTCCGTTAACGGGAATTCGAATCGTGACTTTTGTACCTTTGTTTTTATGGCTGTCAATCGTTATGCCATCGCTCGTTTCTTTCTTATAATAAAGTTGGAGACGTTTTTTCACATTATACAATGCCATTCCTTTTCCTTTCGCTTCTCCTGTATGCATAGCCTGTTTCACCGCCTCGAGCCTTTCTTCATCCATTCCAATTCCATCATCTTCCACCATGATCTCCAGATGACGATCCGAAACTGGCTTGACAGCCACGATAATGGTACAAGGGGCTGACCGGTTTTCCGAACCATGCACGACCGCGTTTTCGACTAACGGTTGAATCAACAGTTTTGGGATTTTGACATTTTCCCATTCCTCAGGCAGCGACAAATGCCACTTGATGCGATCGCCAAACCGAAATTTGATAATGTCCATATAATTTTCGATATGGCGAAATTCCTCTTTCAATGTAACCCAATCATCGTTCACATTTCGGCTGATGGTGTAGCGAAACAGCTCTGACATGGACACAACGACATCTGCCAACTCTTCTTCTCCCTTTTCTTCTAATGACCATCGCAGCGACTCCAATGTGTTGTACAAGAAATGGGGGTTGATTTGCGCTTGAAGCGCTTTCAATTCACTTTGGCTGCGAACAATCTCTTTTTGATACACCATTTTGATCAAATGATTCGTTTCTCTCACCAATTGGTTATAGGTGCTATTCAGCTCCCTGATCTCATTGACCGTAACCATCTTCGGATCAACTGTTAATAACCGCTCATTCGCCAGCCGCATCGTTTTCGTTAATTGAACAATCGGCCGTGTAATGATGGTCGAGAGAAGCAGCGAACATAAAAAGTAAACAAGCATCCCGATAATGCCAGCGAAAATGATCCCAAACCGAATGCTGTTCACTCCCTTGGTCAGGGCACTGACAGGCGTTAATATGAAAACGGTGAACCCTTTGTTGGAAGACTGCTTTGTTACCATGTATTCGGTTTGATTTATTACCGTTGCTGACCGTTGATTTAATGAAGATACATCAGTTAAGCTGGAATTATTTGAAAAAATAACCTTTCCTTCCGGATCGGAAACCAATACGTATTGCCCCGTGTTCACCTCAGTAATCGCGAAATACGGCTTGTAAATTCGCACAAGCAAGTATCCCCCGTTGGCAAAATGACGCTCCATCAACGTAATGCGCCGTATCGCTAAATAAAATTGCGGGTTTCGCGGATCTTCTCCGATCCATACAAGTCTGCCTTTCGCGCGATCCGCTTCATAAATCCATTTCACGTTGAGACGTTGAAACATCTTCATAGAACTGTCTAGGGGAAACACTTGCTTTAAATCTTCTGTATAAAGCTCGACAGAGTAAATGCCCTCAGAGTTGGCTTGGATATTATTAACCACACTTTTTAACCTTTGCAATTCTGGAAACGTCACTTTCTCTCCCCCATGGATTCGTTCGAATAATCGCTGGACTTCTTGATTGGTCATCACAAACTTTGTCGCTGTATTCAACTGTTCAAACAATGAATCAATCCGACCGCTCGCTTCAATAGCTGTCTGCTTGATTTGGTTTTCAGCGTTCTTCCGAATCAACAGGGACACTTGCTTGAGCGTGATCATGCTGACGAGAGACAGCACAATCACCATGACAAATAGGAATACGACCAATATCTGATTTCGCAACGTGTTCCATTTTTTTAGGTAGCTAAGCATGGCGATGTCCCTTCCTAACGGAAAAGAGTATATGAAAGACAAATCTCTTTAATTACTAGTATAGTGGCTTCTACATAATTTGTATAGAACACAAACAAAGATTGTCGAAACAAAAAGCTGGTCGTGTCCGGTTCATCAACCATCCGACCAGCTCATTCAACTTCATATTCGTCTTGATTTCCACAGCATTCTATGTGGTGACCAGCAACATCGATAGGTCTATTTCTCATTCACCCACACCGTCATCTCCCCTTCCCCACGGTTGCACCAGGCATAATAAGGAATCGCACGGAACGGAACTTGATAGGTTCGGGGTTCAATCGGCCGATACAACTCATCGTTCCATGCCGATTCATCGATCCGCTCGGCGATGCCGGTGATCACAACCACCCCTTCGAGCAACCCGGGTTCAAAATGCGCTTCAAGCCTGGCATCGCGCGGGAGGAACAAATTTGCCAAATTCGGTCCGTTATCGACTTCTTCCAAACAATACACAATCGGCCCGCGCTGCAACGCAACTTTGCCGGCATTGACGCGCACTTGGGGATGCGCCTTAATCCGCTCGACCGGCATCGAGAAGTGAAGGACCATTTCATCCCCTTGCCGCCACACTCGACGGATATAAGCGTACCCTTTTTTGGTCAGCGGCGCAATGTCTACGTTTTCCCCATTGATCGTTACCTCCGCTCCCCGGCACCATCCAGGAATGCGCAATCCAAGTGTAAATTCCTGAGCTGATTCCGCCGAAACCGTCAATCGAACCGTTCCATCCCAAGGATAATTCGTCTCTTGCACGATCTCGACTGACCGACCGCCTATTTCCGTTTGAATGTTGCTGCCGACATAAAGGTGGACGAACAACGCATCTGATGTTTGCGAATAAATATAATGGCCAATCGACGCGATGAGACGGGCCAAGTTCGGCGGGCAGCACGCGCAGCTGAACCATTTTTGCCGCACCGGTTTCACATGGCGTTTGTCATGGCGTTCGCATGCCTTCGGCCACACTTCGAGCGGGTTGACGTAAAAGAACCTCTTGCCGTCCAAATCCATGCCGCTGATCGTTCCGTTGTATAGCGCCCGTTCCATCACATCCGCGTATTTCCCGTCCATCTCCAGTTCCAGCATGCGGCGGGCCCAAAACACTAACGCAATTGACGCGCACGTCTCGGCATAGACCGTATCATTCGGCAAATCAAAATCAAACGTAAACGATTCTCCAAAAGCGCTCGAGCCGACGCCGCCCGTGATATACATTTGCCGTTTCGTCACGTTTTCCCATAACGTTTGGCATGCTTGTTTCAACGATTCGTCTCCCGTTTTCGCCGCCAGACCGGCCATCGCGGTGTACATATAGAGCGCCCGCACCGCATGCCCAACAGCTTGTTTTTGTTCCCTGACCGGAATGTGCGCCTGATGGTAACGATACCCGCCGTCATACCAAAATGGCCCCGTTTCCCCCCTTGCTTCTTTTTCCTGATCAAAGTAATGAGGTTGCTGCCCGCGCTGATCAATAAAATATTGGCTCAGTTTTAAATAGTTCTCGTTTCCAGTCGCCTCATACAATTTCAACAGCGCCAACTCAATTTCCTGATGTCCGTCGTATCCAGGAATTTGGCCTTCCCCGCGGCCGAATACCGTACCGATATAGTCGGCATATTTGCACATAATGTCTAAAAAGCGCCGTTTGCCTGTAGCCTGGAAATAAGCAACTGCCGCTTCGATCAAATGGCCGGCGCAATACAGTTCATGATTGTCCCGCAGGTTGGTCCAACGTTTACCGGGTTCCTTGACCGTATAATACGTGTTGAGATAGCCGTCCGGCTGCTGGGCGCGGCCAAGCAGCTCAATCACGTCATCCGCGAGTGCTTCCAATTCCGAGTCGCGCTTTTCCTCGAGTAAATACGCCACCGCTTCGAGCCATTTCGCTACATCGCTGTCTTGAAAGACCATCCCATAAAATTCTCCATCTGATTCGCCAGCGGCGATGCGGAAATTTTCGATTGCATGGCTTGGTTCAGCGCCTAGGATGCGGTCATTAAGCGCTTCCCACTGGTAAGGAACGACTTCGTTCCGGACGACATCGATATATCGTTTCCAAAACCGATCCTTGACATTTGCCCTTATTGTAGCTTTTTCCACTTTGATTCCCCCTATCATGTTCCTAAAACCCATTCATTTAAAAAGTAGAGAATCGTAAAGCGGTTCGGACGCAATCGATGAGCCTCCCGCAGACTCCGTTCAACCAACGGAAGATCGATGCCGAGTTGTTCCGGGAGAGCGGCCCCTCCTACTTTCTCTAACATAGTTCGAACGCGCCCTGGAGAGGGCAAGGATTCAAGCAGTTTCTGAATAGAAGCCGCATTGGCTTTGAGTCGTTTCCTTGCAGTTTCGTCTATTGATTTCGGTCGTTCTTCTAGTTTGTTCCATAACGGCCAAAAGACGCGTTGATAGTGTTCAATGATCATCGGAGTCGCTGCACCAACTTTCGCCCCGTGCAGCACTTGCTGCTTGTTTTGGCGCAAAAACTCCATTTCCCAGTAGTGGGATAGATGGTGTTCCGCCCCCGATGCCGAGTACGATTGCCCCATGAGCAACATCGCAATGCCCGACTGCAGCAACGCATTCATTAATACACGAATCCCTTGTTCACCGCCATCGGCAATGTCATCAATATGGTCGACACATGCTTTGAGAGATTGTTCAGTAAGCTGGTGAACAAATGGACAATAGGGCTCATCGGCCATCCAGTGGGCAAACTGCCAGTCGACCAATGACGTATACTTCGCCACCATATCGCCAAATCCAGCGGCGATCATCTCTTTTGGAGCTTGGGACAACACATTCGTATGGGCAAATACGGCGATCGGCGCCTGCGCTTGGATCGTTTGTTTCCCCCCACGAATGATGAGCGGAGCTCCCATTGACGTAAATCCGTCCACCGATGGAGCAGTAGGAACCGAAATAAACGGAACTTTCATTTTATAACTGCCAAAACGGGTAATGTCGTGAATCGTTCCCGCCCCTACGGCAATGAACGCATCGACATCGTCCGGCGTTTCCAGCAGCACTTGCACGATGGCACGCTCATCGGCGATGACATCCCCATTTTCATCCGGTTGCACGAAGCATACCTTGCAGCGAATCGATTCATTTTCCAGCTCATCACACAATGATTGTCCCGCCGCCGCAAACGTCCGCGCGTCGGCCACCACAGCCACTTTCTTATATCGCTTGTACTGCAAATAAGCTGCCAGCCGTTTGAACGCCTCATGGCTCACGACAATTTGTTCAATCGGAATATCATAATGACGATGCCCGCACTGACATTGCTTGGCTAATGAAACGATGCCGTCCAATGTTTGATTCACTGCATGATCTCCTTCCCTAAGCGGATGATGTCACCAATCGAGTCCAACACATAATCGGGCCGTTCCTTGGCCCGCAATGCGTCAAGCTGACTCCGCTTTGTATTACCGGTCAACACAAGAGCAGTCTTCATCCCGTGCATCCGCCCCATGCGAAGATCTGACTCCACACTGTCACCAATGATGAGACAACGGTGAGGCGGCACTTGCAGCTGGCACAAGGCCGCTTCCGCCATAAAGCAAGAAGGCTTGCCTAACACGATTTCCACTGTTCGGGCTGTCGCCGCTTCAATCGCCCCGACCATCCCCGCTACATCAATGGCATTCCCATGTTCACTCGGAAACGTTTTATCGATATTGGTCGCTATGATGCGCGCTCCATGCCAAACCGCGCGAAAGGCCAAATCCAGCTCTCGATAGGTCATAGTCTCATGCAACGTGATAACGAGAAAGTCCGCTTCCTCTGGCACGGCTGCCAATCGAACGTGGTGGAGGCGCAACTCTTCGCGCAACCCCTCATCCCCCAGCGTCCAAACTTGACACAGCGGATAGTGTTGGCGCAAAAATTGGGCTGTTACCGTTGAGGATAAAATGATGTCTTCCTCCCCCGCCGCAATTCCAAACCGTTCAAGCTGTTCATAGCACATGCGCCGCGACCAATTGCCCCGGTTACTGACGAACACGATTCGTTTTCCAAGAGAACGGAGGTAGGCAACCGCCTCATTCGCATGGGGAATTAGTTCATTTCCTCTCCATATCGTCCCGTCAAGATCGATCAACACCCCTTCGATTTCCTCCATCAAGAGTCATCCGCCTCCTATCCGTCTATGACGTCCGCACACCAAACCGGTAGACCGTCGTTGATGCTCGCTCTTTGCCAGCCGGCAATACGATCGACGGAAACTGCGGATGATGAACCGCATCCGGCAACCCTTGCGTTTCTAAGCAAATGCCGAGATGTTTCCGCGACGGCACGCCGCCTAAATCCATTCCTTCCGGCAGCTGGTTCGATGTGTACACGACCACGCCGACTTCGTCCGTCTCCACCGTCAACGTTCGTCCGCTCTCTTGGTCGGAAAGAACAATTTCCTTGTCATGATGCCGGTCGAGCCAAAACGGATGGTCATAGCCCCCGCCGACGAGTTCAATTTGCGGATGCCCCGATTCGACCGCCTCCCGGATCGCCTTTCCTTGCCGCAAGTCAAACGGCGTGCCAGCGACATCCAAGACGCGGCCCGTCGGAATCAGCTCCTCATTCAATTCCAGCACACGCGAGCTTTGGATCGTCAGCGTGTGATCCAATATATCGCGCTTGCCGTTTCCGCTTAGGTTGAAATACGTATGGTTCGTTAAATTGACGAGCGTCGTTTTGTCCGAACGAGCCCGGTGTGTGACGATCCATTCGTTGTCATTGTTCAGCCAATATTCCACTTGAACATGAACCGTTCCCGGGTACCCTTCCTCCCCATCCGGACTCGTGTACGAAAAGACGACCCCCACCGCATCGTCGCGTTGAACGGGCTCGGCCTGCCACAGCACGCGATGAAACCCGTTCGGTCCGCCGTGCAAGTGGTTGTTGTGTTCGTTTTTCGCCAACCGGTACGTGACGCCCTCAAGCTCAAAGCTCGCCCCGCGAATGCGCCCCGCCACCCGGCCGATCACCGCGCCAAAGTAAGGGGCGTTGGTCAAATACGGTTCAAATCGTCCAAACCCGAGCACGACGTTTTCGATGTTGCCGTTCCGGTCGGGAACGCGGAGGTCCGTCACGATGCAGCCGTAGTTTGTCGCCGACAGTCCCATGCCGCGGTCGTTTGTCAAGGTGAATAAGAACACGTCGTTTCCATTCCATTCGGACCACTTTTCGTATGTAATGTTCATCTCGATTCTCCTTCCTTCATAACCGTACAATCGCTCCCGTTTTCATCGATGTGCGGCAAGCATCAAGCGCCCGTGCTTGTTGGATCATGCGCTCCGGGGAATACAACAGCGGTGTGCCGTCAAGAATGGCGCGCGAGAAATGCTCGATTTGCAGCGCGTATTGATCGCCTGACACTGTTTCCTCGCGCTCGCTTCCATCAGCTGTTACGATCGTAATCCGTCCCTCACCGCCATCGACATCCGGACGGTACGCCCGCGAGACAACGATTTTTCCCTTCGTGCCAACCACTTCATATTTATTTTGTGGAAACATATCAAAACTGCACGTGAACTGCGCAAGAACACCGTTTTCCATCCTCATCCAACCGTTCGTCGTCAAATCGACCGAATGGTGTGGATCAAAACAAGATTGGACGAACAGCTCAACGGGCTCGGTATCAAGAATGTGTCTCGTCGAATGCACACAATAGCAACCGACATCGAACAGACTTCCCCCGCCAAGCTCATCGTTCATGCGGATATTCGTTTCCCGGTCTTGCAAGTAAAAGGAGAAATGGGAGCGCATGTACTTAACTTCGCCGATCTCGCCAGCGGCCAAAAGCTGTTTGACCCGTTCGTGCTGTGGGTGGAACTGGTACATGAACGCTTCCATGAATAAAACGCCATTTTTCTCGCATTCCTCAATCATGCGCCGGACATCTTCTGCGCATAAAGCGGCAGGTTTTTCACAAAGCACGTGCTTTTTCTTCTTCGCCGCTTTGATCGTCCATTCAGCGTGCAGGCTGTTTGGAAGCGGGATGTACACTGCGTCGACGTCCGGGTCATCAAGCAGCTGGTCATAGCTGTCATACGCTTTCGGAATACCGAGCTCCCGCGCCGCTTGTTTAGCTCTCCCGCTCTCACTCGCGATGGCCACGACTTCAGCGTGATCTGCCCGACGAATGGCGGGAATCATCACGTCTTTGGCAATGGCAGCTGTACTCATAATACCAAAGCGGACTTTACATCCCATATTTCGTATCTCCTTCCCGTTTTCAAAGGGATAGGCTGGCCATCAGACCAGCCTTCACTTCCTTATCGTTTTCCTAAACGAATGACGTTCCACGACAACTTCGGCAACGTCGCTGACACTTTTCCACCGGACGACTGGGCATCGCCGTTGCGGTGTGGAACGACCGGAGACGATTGCGCTGAATTCGTTTGTTTCACATTTTCATGCTCCAAAACGATATGCTCAATGACGCGATAGTCTTCAAAACTGCGAACATCGCATTCGAGCAGCAACGCATCGTCCATATCACGGTTGACGGCAAAAATCGTCACTTCTTCTTTTTCTTCATTGTAAACCGCAATCGATTCTAAGTATGGCACATCGGTGAAGTCTTTGCTGTCGTATTTCGGGCTCGAGATGACCGGATGCAACGCCACCCCTCTGCCATAAACAGAGGCGTGCATAAACGGATAATAAATCGTTTGTTTCCAAGCCGGACCGTTCTTTTCCGTCATGATTGGCGCAATGACATTTACTAATTGGGCCAAACAAGCGATTTTCACCCGGTCCGCATGTTTCATGAGCGTAATGAGCATGCAGCCGACAAGAAGCGCATCTTCAAGGTTATAAATATCTTCCAACAGAGGCGGCGCAACGGTCCACGGCTCAATTTGCTTATCCGCCTCATTTGAGTGGTACCATACATTCCACTCATCAAACGAAAGATGGATCGTCTTCTTGCTTCGTTTTTTCGCCTTTACATAATCGGCAATCGCCACAACCGAACGGATAAAATCATCCATTTCCAGCGATAGAGCCAAATAATTGGCCGTATCATTGTCTCGGTTCCCGTAGTATTGATGGAGAGAAATATAATCGACATGCTCATACGTATGATCAAGAACCGTCGCTTCCCATTCCGCAAACGTCGGCATATTCCGGTTCGAACTGCCGCAGGCGACGAGTTCAATCGTCGGATCGACCCACTTCATCACTTTTGCGGCTTCGCATGCAATCCGCCCATACTCCACTGCTGTCTTGTGGCCGATTTGCCACGGGCCGTCCATCTCATTGCCTAGACACCATGTTTTAATTTTATGCGGCTCTTTATAGCCGTGGGAAATGCGCAAATCGCTGTAATACGAGCCCGATGGGTGGTTGCAGTATTCGACTAAGTTGCGTGCTGCATCAATGCCTCGTGTCCCTAAGTTGACAGCCATATTTACTTCGGCCCCGACCATCTTGGCCCAGTCCATAAATTCATTCAACCCGATTTCATTCGTTTCCACCGACCGCCATGCCAAATCAAGCCGACGCGGACGCTGCTCTTTTGGCCCCACTCCATCTTCCCAGTTGTAACCGGACACAAAATTCCCGCCCGGATAACGGATAATGGGCACTTGCAGCTCTTTGACCAGCTCGATGACATCTTGCCGGAACCCATTTTCGTCGGCTTGCGGATGGCCGGGCTCATAAATCCCTCCGTATACCGCGCGGCCGAGGTGCTCGATAAAAGAACCGTAAATGCGTTTGTCGATTTCAGCGATTTTGAAGTCTTTTTCGATGATCATTGTTGCTTTTTTTGCAGCCATCTGCCACTCTTCCTTTCTATTTTTTATCAACTTGTCAATCTATTCTTCCCTTCCCCATTTCGCCCTTCCTGGAAACGGGCAACATTCCTGCTTCCATTTTGCCTGATAATGGACAAGATACCCGCTATAAGCGCAAGTTGTCCCATATTGGAGAGAGGAACAACTTTGGCATATATTAACCCTTTTCTCATATATGTCATCGGAAACGAGTGATGAATGATCAATTTGTTTGAGGAGCTGATCCATCATTTCCTGTGTGACGATGACGCTGCCCGCGCAGTCTTGGCACCAATTTTTTTCTTCCATATTTTCCGCCGCCTTTGTCTTCATTGTCGTTCAATCAAAGCCGCTTTATTTTCAACAATCGCTAAAGTGACGACAGACATGGGCGGAAGTTTGGCCATCAGTGTATGTTGGCCGAGCTCTATTTGACGGAACGGTTCGGGCTTCACTGCATCCGGCTTTTCAAATGTATTATGGGCATTCATCTCATTCGCTGTTAACATCGTGCCGAATACTTGCTTGCGTGCGAGGCTGTCTCCACGAAACTCTAAATCTACTACCGCCTCATTTCGATGATCAATATTGCATAAACTGATATGGACAGTTCCTTCCCCGTTCTTGGATGCAGTGATGCTTACTTGCGGCAACGTTTCCCCGCGATGCTCATACTCGGCACATGAAGACTCTATTGCCAACAACTCGGCATCTTGGTGAACCTTATACATGTCAAACACATGATACGTAGGCGTGAGAATCATTTGTTCCCCTCTTGTCAAAATGACCGCTTGCAAGACGTTAACCGTTTGCGCAATATTCGCCATTCGCACTCGATCACAATGGTTATGGAAAATATGAAAATGGAGAGCTGCGACAAGCGCATCACGGATTGTATTTTGTTGATATAAGAATCCCGGATTCGTGCCTGGCTCTACGTCATACCACGTTCCCCATTCATCCACAATGAGCCCGACGCGCTTTTCCGGATCGTACTTATCCATAATCGTGCTATGCCTCGTAATCAATTCATCTATATATAATGCTTTTTTCAATGTAATAAACCACTCATCTTCTGTAAAATCCGTGGCGGAGCCTTTCCCGAGCCAAAAGTCCCCAGGAATTGTATAATAATGAAGGCTCAACCCATCCATAAAGCGGCCGGCATTTTTCATTAAAACTTCTGTCCAGTAATAGTCATCTACATTCGCACCACAGGCAATTTTATAAATTTGATTGTCCCCGTAATTTCTGACATATGTTTGATAGCGGCGATACAGGTCGGCGTAATATTCAGGGCGCATATTCCCTCCGCAGCCCCAGTTTTCATTCCCGACCCCGAAATATTTCAACTTCCACGGCTTCTCCCGCCCATTCTCCTTGCGCCAATTCGCCATTGGCGATTCTCCATCAAATGTCATATACTCAATCCATTCTGACATCTCTTGAACCGTGCCGCTGCCTACATTGCCGCAAATATAAGGCTCGCATTCAAGCATTTCGCATAACATCATAAACTCATGAGTGCCGAAATGATTGTTCTCAATCACCCCTCCCCAATGGGTGTTAATCATTTTTTTGCGCTGCTCCCTTGGGCCAACCCCATCCTTCCAATGGTACTCATCCGCAAAGCAGCCGCCCGGCCACCGCAGAACCGGAACTTTTATGTTTTTCAACGCTTGCAATACATCGTTGCGAATCCCATTTGTATTCGGAATCGGAGAGTCTTCTCCGACCCAAATTCCTTCATAAATGCAGCGTCCAAGATGTTCCGCAAAATGGCCGTAAATGTTCTTGTTGATGGTTCCTTTTGGCATGTCAACGTTTATTACAGCTCTGTTTCTCACAATACCCCTCCCATTCCTTTCATTAATGTTATGTAGACATTTGCTTCACCGGTGTTAGATTATAATTTGTACGTACCATATAAGACATTAAACAAAGTTAAGGTATATTTGTACGTATAAATTTCAATTCAATTGTATCACAACCTTTCTTTTTTTCAAGGGGGCTTTCAAAATTTTCGAATCGTTCGCAACACCTCTGCTTTGCCGCCCTATCCATCGATGGAGATGTGAACCCCCTTGGAAAAAGCCAAGGGGACTTCGCTGATTTATTCACTCGTTTGCGCCAAGTCAGTCACTTGGGAAGGAGTTAACGCGCCCTCGTAAATGCGCAGTTCGTCAATCAATCCTTTGAATGGAGGGTCCCACCAGTTTACCCCTAGAGCGAAGCTTGCGTTTGCGCCGGTGAAGACATCCGGAAAGTTTGTGCCGCTGAATTTTTCCACGCCGTTTATATAAACTTTAACCGCGCCGTTATCGACCGAGAACGCTAAATGTGTCCACTGACCCGTTGGGATTTTCCAAAAAGTTCGACCATCATACCATGGCGAGCTTCCTGACCATAGCA
This sequence comes from Geobacillus sp. WSUCF-018B, assembly GCF_002809985.1. Lineage (NCBI taxonomy): Bacteria > Bacillati > Bacillota > Bacilli > Caryophanales > Anoxybacillaceae > Geobacillus > Geobacillus sp. WSUCF-018B. The sequence goes on along the minus strand of NZ_PIJF01000008.1, from coordinate 46,178 downwards.
TCGTATTGCCGTCCCAACCTTGCGGAACGAGGCTTATCCAATGGTTAGGATCCTTGGCGCCAAAGAAAGTTGTCGTATGCGTGGTTAATTGTTCCGGTTTCACCCAAAGCGACACCGAATATTGGTTGCTTGAGACCAAACCGTCCGGCAAGCGGATGCCAGATTGTCCGTTCAATACGGCCGCTTTCCCGATCTTGCCGTCTGCATAAGCGATCGTGTCGCCCTCGTTATCGATTCTATTGCCAGTAATCGTACCTGGTCCAAAATTGCCCGTACTATCGCTTAAGTCATTGTTATCAAAACTGTAATGCGCAGTTAACTTCGCTTCCTCGTAGGGCAGTACAGTAATGTGAAACACTTTCGTCGCTGTGGCATCTCCTTTCGTAATCGTCGCCGTAAGGGTAGCCGTAACAGGGGCTGAGCCGACTTCCGGACGATGAACGACTCCCGTCTCGGAAACCACCTTTGCGTCCGAAGTGGTCCACGAAATTACCGTATGCCTTGTTCCCTCGGTGGGAAGATGTAAGTTGGAAACCACGTGATCAGTATCACCAAGATCCAAGTCACTCGCGACATCCTCTACAATTTCCTCATCTGTTTTATCAGCCAGTTTGCTCCCCCAGATCGAGATACCTTCATTTGAAAGAGCGGTAAAGGCCATGACATAACGTTTGGAAGTGGGATCCCATTGACGTACAAATACCCCGTCATACGTTTCTCCATCGATTGTGATTTCTGCTTGATTATGTCCGATTTTTCTCCACGTCCCAGTGGCATCCCCGGAAATGGTGTTATTTCTGTTCAAGCGTACAAATATTTGCTTTTTTATGTCAGCCGAATAGTCTTTCCCGTGATTGATCAATTGATATTCCCCAACAACATCTTGCTTGTTGACTTTTTCAAGCTTTTCGCCTGCATACCGATATGGAGCTACAACCGGCCATCCATTTTTATTCATAAACATTTGATGGACCCGAACTTCATGATACTCACCCGATTGCGGAAAACGAGTATGAAAAACTAAAAATTGCTGGCCAGTTTTGCGGTCCAAATAAACAGAGTTATGCCCCGGAGAGACATACCCTACGCCGATTCCCGTCCCAGGATCTCCTACTTTTCGTTCGAATAAGAAGTTCCCCATAATTTTATTGCCATAAGGGGAGTTATCAACTTCTTCTGGCAAAACGGCACTTTGCCCCTTTGCATCTACGTAAGGTCCTGTTGGGCTAGTTGACCGAAACTGTCTCATGTTATAGCCGCCGTCCGCTCCTAACCAACCGTATGTGACATACAAATAATAATAGTCTGTATTTTTATCGTAGACGATGTACGTCCCTTCTCCGGATTGATAATACCCGCCCGCGATCTTTATGCCGAAATATCGGTCAACAAGCCGTCCATCGGGAGTTTTTCTATCTTTGCCAGGATAGATCGGCTTGCCAGTCGTTTTGTCCATCGGTAGGACAAAAATACCGCCAGACCATGATCCGTAAGCCATCCAAAGGTTCCCTTTCTCATCATAAAACAAATTGGGGTCAATAGCGTTAGGAAAGTCTCGATTATTATACGATCCATCATTATGAAACCAATCGGCCCGCACCCCTTTCAATTTTCCTTGCTCGATCAATTTAGGAATATTCGTATTCGTCCATTTTTTATTGATTTTGCTGTTGGCATCATATGCTTCCTCTTTAGTAAATCCGGAATATACAATTGTATCCACATACTTATATGGGCCTTCGATATGCTTAGACACCGCATATCCGATGGCTGACCGAATGTAAGTGGACGAAACCGAGTAATAAATCATATAGGCTCCTTTTGTGCCGTCTTCATTGACATAGTCTTTGTTCCAAAAAACATCCGGAGCCCAAACCGCAAAACCGCCCTTGCTGTCGGCATCATTTTCACCCGCCCATTTAAACGAACCAGCCAAATTCTTTGATAAATCGCCATATAGCTTATTATTTGGTGTTGTGTAGCCATTAGTAAACTTCTCCCAATTCATTAAATCTTTTGACTTGGCGGCCTCAATATGGGAACCAAAAATGTAATACGTATCACCGTCTTTCACAATCGATGGATCATGGACAGATACATTTGTAAATTGGGGATCCTTTACCTTTTGATTTTGCCGGACATTCTCTCCTGTATGCTTCTCTTCTCCCCTCCCTAGCGTTGCGCTGGACAAACATACGGCAACAATTAAAAGAAACAGAGCGATTCCTTTCAAACTTCTCCTTTTCATCCTAAGCACCTCTTTTTCATGCTAAACCTCTATCCTTTAATCCCTGAAATAGCAATCGATTCAATAATTTGTTTTTGGAAGATGACAAACACAATAATCATAGGCAACAGAGCGACTACGGAAGCCGCCATAATTAACGGATAGTCACTTTGAATTGCAAAATTGGCGTTAAAGCTAGCAATCACCAATTGCAATGTTTGCTTTTCCGGAGAATTCAGATAAATAATAGGCGCTAAATAGTCATTCCATATCCCCATAAACCATAAAATCAATTGTGCAGCAACAGCCGGCCGAATTAAAGGGAGAACAATTTTATAATAAATTTGGAAATATGAACATCCATCAATTTTTGCCGCTTCAATAATGGAATCAGGTATGCTGCTTAAATATTGTCTGAGAAAAAAAATCATCATAATATTTCCAAACAATCCTGGAACAATTAATGGCAATAGCGTATCCGTCCACTCAAGGCTAGAAAACATGATAAACTGCGGAATCATAACCACTGGATAAGGAATCATCATTGAAGTCAACAATAAAAGAAAAATTTTATTTCTTCCAGGGAATCGCAACTTGGCAAATGCAAATGCCGCTAAACTGGAAGTAAATGTTCCGACTACCGTTACCGTGACAGCGACAATCAAGCTATTGATCATCCCCGAAAGCAAAGGACCTTTTTCCCATATCTCGATATATTTTTCAAAATGTATCGTTTCCGGAATCCACTTTGGCGGCAAAGAAAATACATCCTGCTTATCTTTCAAGGACGTCGATACCATCCAGAGCAAGGGCGCGATCATAAAAACGGCTCCCACAGATAAAAGGAAGAAAAGCACTAAGTTGATGATGCGGTTTTTTTTCGCCACCGTATTTACGTTAAGTTTCGCATTTTTTTGCACAACTGCTTCCATAACGATCCTCCTAATAAGAAAATGCATTAATCCATATCAAATCTTGACCGCTCATTCAACCGGAATTGAATATACGTGACGATAAATATAAAGATTCCGAGGATTACAGCCATAGCGGATGCATATCCTAATTGGAAATTCCCAAACGCTTTTTGCCAAATATACCAAACAATCGAGGCCGAGCTAAACTCCGGCCCTCCGTTTGGCGTCATCACGTCAATTTCCGTAAAAATTTGCGCCCCACCAATTACTGAGGTGACAATAATAAAGAAGGTTACGGGCTTCACCATCGGCAGCGTAATATACCAAAAAGATTGCAACGCGTTAGCCCCATCCAGCTTTGCCGCTTCATAAAACGTTTTTGGCACGCTTTGCAAAGCAGCCAAATAAAGCAACATAGTATACCCTAATCCTTTCCAAACGGCCATAATAATTAACGCAGGTTTGACAGTGTGAACATTCTGAAGCCAGTTAGGCCCTTTGATGCCAAAAAAACCTAAAAACTGATTAACTAATCCATAATCCCCATTATACGCCCATTGCCACAATATGGATATCGCAGCAATTGAAGAAATAACAGGAATATAATAAATCACGCGAAAGACATTGGTTCCAGGAACCCCTCTATTCAGTGCCAAGGCCAGCAGAAGAGACAGCACCACACCGATAGGGATGCCAATCATCATAAAAATCGTGTTATACATAGCTTTGTAAAAATATTCATCTTTAAACAAGGCTTTAAAATTGTCCAGCCCTATAAAATTCATTTGCCCAAGCCCGTTCCAATCGGTAAATGCCCCATATAAAGAGTAGATAGATGGAACAAAAGTAAAAACAAGGAATCCTATCACCGGAGCGGAAATAAACAAGTATGCATAAATTTTTTCCTTTCGATACAAGGACGATTGATGGCTTCTTCTCCGCTTCACGCCTCTCCCCTCCTTCAATATCATAAGAGTATTTCATCCGCAGGCTAATAAACAAATACCGGTGTTATTGGCACAACACCGGTATTCACCTGTTTTCTCTTGAACAATTGTCATTTTTTGCTTGCTTGTTTTTCTTGTTCGATTGCCTGATCCAACAGCTTTTGCATTTTCGGCTTTGCTTTCTTTACGTACTCTTCAGCGGACATTTTTCCATCTAAAACTGGTTGCAGATTGCGATAAAACTCGTCGTACCATTCACCGTTGTACGTATATTCTGTCGGAAATGAATGCCCATAATCATTAATGATATCCAAAAATTCCTGCTTGTTTGCCGGCTTAATGGAAGGATCTTTTGCCCACTCTTCAGCTACTTTCACAGAGTTCGGCAACTGTACACGCTGGTCAACAAGCGCTTTCTGTCCCTCTGGATCAGCGGACAAATATAATGCTAACTCTACTGCCTCTTTTGGATGCTTGGTCATGCTTGACACCCCGATTCCAAGCGACCCAACCCAAGTAGCCGGTTTGCCAGTCGAACCTGCAGGCCATGGAATCAAATCATACTCAAATTTGATTTGTTGGTCAAAAGCAGCTAAATCCCAAGGACCTACAGGGAAAAAGCCAAGTTGCCCTCTCAACCAGCGTTGATACGTATCCAATGTCTGCGCCTCCGCAATCGATGGGGTGACCTTATATTTATTCTGCATGTCAGCAAAGAATTGGAGGGCTTCGATAAATTTCGGATCGTCAACGGTAACTTTCGTTTTGCTTTCATCAATCCAATCGGCACCATTGCTCCAAACAAACGCTTGCAACGTCCATGTGGCATTTAAACCTGTTCCCCATTGGTCGAGCTTCCCATCGCCATTCGTGTCTTTGGTTAGTTTCTTACAAACATCAATAAATTCTTGCCATGTATATGGTTTATCTTTATCTGGAAGAGGAATCCCTGCTTTTTCAAACATCGTTTTATTGTACCCGAGTGCAAACGGTCCTAAATCTTTCGGCAGCCCATAAAGATTTCCCTGACCGACCTTTTCTCCATCAAATCGATATTTATTTACCCCTTTTTCCCAAATATCTTGGAGATTAACACCTTTTGAGTTTTCTACATATTTTGTGATGTCTAATAGTACATTGGAATTCACATAAGCGCGAAGTTCTCCGGGGTTGAAATAAAACACATCAGGTATTTTTCTTCCCGCGATCGCAGCCCGTAGTTTCGTAGCATATTGATCTGGCGACGTAACAACAATATTTACTTTTACATTCGGATGTTTTTCTTCGAATTTTTTCACTACGTTCTTATAAGCTGTTTGCTCTTGGGGCTGTCCCCTAAACATAAACGTCAGTTCTATTTTTTCCCCATTGCCATTGCCGACAGATGCGTTTTTGTCCGAACACCCTACTAAAGCAGAAATCACGGCAAACGCTAGAGCAAGAAAAAGCGTTTTCATTTTTTTCGTCCTCATCATCCAAATCCCCCTTCGACATACTCATTTGCAACCATACTTCACGCCAATCCAAATGTACGAACAAAACACCTTCATATTTCTTAAAATAATGAGCCCCCCTCCTAAATATGTAAGCGTATTCTTTATTCAATTTACATATTAATCTAATTGTTCGTACATGTCAATGATTTTTTTAAATTTTCAACTTATTTTACTTAATTTGTTCGTACATATTATTACATTCTTTGATCCCATCCGTTTATAAAATGTATTCTTTCATAAATCCCTTTAAATACCGGTTGTTTTTTTGAATGGAAGCAAATCCTCTCTCATATGTTTTCTCTGCCTTCAAACTGACAAATACGGCCACCCTTCATCATCCCAATACAAAGGCCGGATTTGCAACGTTGGCTCTCCGTTTTTGAGAGCGTCGTACGCATGGTTTACAAGAATGGCGGAAACCCCCGAGAAATAAACGGCGCAATGCCCTGGTCCTATCCAACGGTCGTTCCCTTCGTCAAGAATCGTGCCGCCTCCCTGCATCATCGATACACCATTTTTGTCTACGTATGGCCCTGTAATGTCCTTTGACCTACCAACGGCGATTTTATACGTGCTTTCAATACCGCGGCAGCAAAAATCAAATGATACAAACAAATAATAATATCCGTTCCGGCACACGATAAAAGGGGCTTCGATCGCATTAGGCTCCTCACCCCTGCTGGCAATCGTCAGCAACTCGGCCTGCGCGGCAGGTTTCATTGTTTCAGTGTCGAGCTGAATCAACTGAATTCCCGACCAAAAAGAACCGAAACTTAACCAAGGTTGCCCTTCCTGATCAAAAACTACATTCGGATCTATCGCATTATAGTTATCGGAAGCCGTTGAATGAATAACGGGACCCATGTCTTTCCATTCATAGTCAGGATCTCGCGGGTCAAGGGTCCGATTGGTCGCCAATCCAATCACCGATGTGTTTTTTCCAAAGGTAGAGACTGAATAATACAGATAGTAAATTCCGTTATAAAAACATATATCGGGCGCCCATAAATGATCTTCGTCTTTTTCTGGAACATACTGCTTGCACCAATCCGGCAACGATGGAAATACCCGGCCCATATTCTCCCAATGAACCCCATCTTCAGATGTTTTGATTTGAATGCCGCTCCCGGTGTGAAAAACATACCATCGACTTCCCTCTTTTGCGATGACTGGATCATGAGCCCATAAATCTCCCTTAAGACTCCAATCCATTTCGTAAAAGTTAACATTGCCAAAGGGGTGGAAATGAACCATTTGCTTAGTCTCCTTTTAATTTGGATTATTTTCAGAACTTTATAACATATTGTTTTAAGCCCAAAACCATTGCTGAGATGGAACATGCCATAGTTTCTCAATTCTTTAAGAATCAAAAAAACAAAGTCTATAACCCCTTCCCTACAGCTGGGGATAATTTCACCAATATCGACTGATGAGGACCTAATTCAAATGCCAGTTGATGTTTAACTAATCCTAGATCCTCTTTGGCCCACAAATCCCTAGCCTTCATAGGTTCCATACATCCTAGATCTTTTAAAGAAACAGAAACAACTGATCGTTTTTCACTAATGTTAAACATGGCGACAAATTGATTTCCTTCAGCATCCTGTGAAGTCCAAACGACATGATCATTCTCCCGATATACTTGCCGTGCTCCGTAGCCATTTTGATGAACGTGTAATACTTCTTCATTTGTTAAAAGAGAAAGCGTCCACTCGTCATTATCTCTTAATTCACCGCCAAACATCAGCGGAGATCGAAAAATTATCCATAACGTCATCATCGTACGCTGTTCATCTTTGGTAAATCGGGTCATACGGTCGGTACCACCGCCATCTACCGAACGAATGCCAATATGACCTAATGGCAGCATATCCGCATCGGGCCAATGCCCTGGACCAACAAGCTTGCACCATTTATAGCATCGCTCAAACATATCATAAAGCAATTCCCATCGATCCCAGAAATCATCAGTCATTCGCCACATATTCGCATTTTCCACAAACAACGTAGCATGATCAAGTGGAGCTGGTCCAGGCGACAGGCTAAGAACCATAGGGCGTCCGCAGCGATCAATTGCCTTACGAATCATTTTGATTTCTTCCGTATGGGTACCATAAAGTTTTGATGCAGCAATATCATCGACTTTTACAAAATCGACTCCCCATTGCGCATAAAGCTGAAATAAGGAATCGTAATAAGCCTGAGCTCCTTCTTTTCGATGGTCTACTCCATACATATCAGTGTTCCAAGGACAAATTGAGTTCGTATCCGCAATATCGCGTGCACCTACATTTGTCCCCAAAATTGGCGTATTTTGATGAACAGCTTGACGTGGAATTCCCCGCATAATATGGATGCCAAACTTTAATCCAAGATTGTGGATGTAATCGGCCAATGGTTTAAATCCCTTTCCTCCCTTGGCTGATGGAAATCGATTTACCGCCGGCATTAAACGTGAATATTCATCCATTTCTAATGGGACAAACGGACGGTAAATCGACGAATTGGCGCCGGGTTCATACCACTGAATATCGACCACAACATATTCCCATCCAAATGGTTTTAAGTATTTTGCCATATATTCCGCATTCCCTTTTACTTCATCTTCCGTAACTGACGCCCCGTAACAATCCCAGCTATTCCATCCCATTGGCGGAGTTTTTGCCCACTGATAGTGATGCATACTTGCATCTCCTCTCTGCACATCCTTATTAGAATAAGAGGACATGAGCCCTCCCCTCAAGTCAGCCCATGTCCCTGATGTCACGTCATATTACGGATCTGCACGTGAAATCTTACCGCCCCCGCCAAAACACTTCGTTCCATTTCAGTTCATTTTTGAAGGACGAGACGGACGTATGTTCATTGATCACGACACATTCAATCCCTGCCATTTCCGCAAAGTCTTGCAGCTGTTCTGTTGTAACCGCAAATGAGAAGCACGTATGGTGGGCGCCGCCAGCTAAAATCCATGCTTCAGCGGAGTCGCGGAGTGACGGGCGCGGTTTCCATAGAATGCGCGCAACAGGCAGTTTCGGCATCTCATGTTCTGGTTTCACTGCATCGACTTCATTGACAATGAGACGGAAACGGTGTCCTAAGTCAATCAACGAAGCATTGACCGCAGCACCCTCGCCGCCGTCAAACACGAGACGGGCTGGATCTTCTTTTCCACCGATCGAAAGCGGATGGACTTCGATGCGCGGCCGGGTTGCGGCAATCGTCGGGCATACTTCGAGCATATGCGCGCCAAGAATCAGTTCGTTGCCAGGCTCAAAGTGGTACGTGTAGTCTTCCATGAACGACGTTCCTTTGCCACCGGCCATCACTTTCATCAACCGGACGAGGGCGGCCGTTTTCCAATCGCCTTCGCCGCCGAATCCATATCCCTCTGCCATAAGCCGTTGAACCGCTAGTCCTGGAAGTTGCTTCATGCCGTGCAAATCTTCAAACGTCGTCGTAAAGGCAGTGAAGTTCCCGTCTTGCAAAAAGGCTTTTAACCCAAGTTCAATCCGCGCCTGCTCACGGATCGACTCGCGAACCGGTCCATCTTGACGGCCGGCAGGTACAATGTCATACAGTTCGGCATATTCATCAAGCAGTTCGTTGACGCTTTGTTCAGAAACATCGCGAATAGATTGCACCAAATCCCCAATGCCATAACCGTTGACCGACCAGCCGAATTGAATTTGCGCTCCCACTTTGTCCCCTTCCGTTACCGCCACTTCGCGCATGTTATCACCGAAACGGGCAACTTTGAGATGGCGGCTTTCCGCAAAGGCGACGGCCGTCCGCATCCATTTCGCCAGCCGCTCGCGGACTTCTGGGTCTTCCCAATGACCAACGACCACTTTCCGGGCAACTCCCATTCTCGCACCGATAAATCCGTATTCTCGGTCACCGTGAGCTGATTGGTTTAAGTTCATAAAGTCCATATCGATGCTGTCCCACGGAATATCACGGTTAAATTGAGTGTGAAGATGCAATAACGGTTTTCGCAGCTCCAAAAGGCCGCCAATCCACATCTTCGCTGGCGAGAATGTATGCATCCAAGTGATGACCCCAGCGCATTGTTCGCTCGCATTCGCCTCAAGGCAAACGCGCCGAATTTCCTCTGGCGTCGTCACGACTGATTTGAAAACGAATGGGAACGGAAACACCGAATCGCGATTCCATTCATTGACCATGATTCTTGAATGTTCTTCGACTTGTTTTAACGCTTCTTCTCCGTACAAGTGCTGACTTCCTGTCACAAACCAAAATTCATAAGGACGTAATGATAGCATCATTGCTCCTCCCCGTTCACGATAAAGTCACAGATTCTTTCGCCGCTCGTGCGGTTTCTTTCCAATGTTTAAGCCGTTTCATGACATCGTTTTCCCCACGGCCGAAGTAGTCATGCAGTTTCGTATATTCTTGATACAATTGTTCATAAATGGCAACATTCTCTGGAATCGGTTTGAACGTCTCTTCACGCACTTTCCCCATGTTTCGTGCGGCTTCCACAATGGATTCATAACCGCCGTTTTCTTTGCCGGCCGCAACCGCCGCAAACATGGCGGCTCCGACTGCAGGAGTTTGTTTAGATGCCGCAATTTTAATCTCGCGGTTAGTCACATCGGCATAAATTTGCATGAGCAGCTTATTTTTTTGCGGCAGGCCGCCGCATGCATACAGTTCGTCGACCTTGACACCGTTTTCAACAAACGCATCAATAATTTTGCGCGTGCCAAATGCCGTCGCTTCAAGCAGCGCGCGGTAAATCTCCTCTGGTTTGGTCAGCAACGTATATCCAACGATGAGCCCCGTTAAATCGGTATCGACCAACACCGAGCGGTTGCCGTTCCACCAGTCCAAAGCAAGCAGCCCGGTTTCTCCCGGACGATAGGCAGCAGCGCGCTTTTCCAGCCACTCATGGACACTAACCCCTTCTTTTTCCGCCGCTTCTTTCACATAGGCCGGAACCCCTTGTTCGACATACCAAGCGAAAATATCGCCCACCGCTGACTGCCCGGCTTCATAGCCGAAATATCCCGGAATGATGCCATCCTCGACCACCCCGCACATTCCTTCCACATACTTTTCTTCCGTACCAAGCAACATATGGCAGATCGATGTGCCCATCGCCATCACCAGTTTGCCTGGTTCAACGACCCCGACACCCGGCACGGCCGCATGGGCATCGACATTTCCGACGGCAACGGCGATTCCCGGAAGGAGGCCCATCATGGCCGCCATTTCCTTCGTCAGCACTCCTGCTCTTGTGCCGAGCGGAACGATCGGGCCGCGCAGTTTCGTTTCTGTTACGTGTTCCAGCCGCGGGTCGAGCGCCCGGAAAAACTCCTTGCTTGGATAGCCGTCCTGTTTATGCCAAATGGACTTATAGCCCGCCGCACAGCTATTCCGGACGATATTGCCGGTCATTTTAAATACAACCCAATCAGTCGCTTCTAAAAAAAGATCGGTTTGGTCGTAGATATCTGGCGCCTCGTTTAGAATTTGCCAAATTTTAGCAACCATCCATTCGGATGAAATTTTTCCCCCGTATCTCGGTAAAAACGCTTCGCCTCGTTTGGTCGCAATTTCATTGAGCAAGTTCGCCTCATCCTGGGCGGCATGGTGCTTCCACAATTTCACCCAGCTGTGCGGGCGATGCTTAAACTCCGGTTTCAAGCAAAGCGGCTCGCCAGAAGCATCGACCGGCAACATCGTGCACGAAGTAAAATCAATGCCGACCCCGATCACATCAGCTGGGTTGACCCCAGACTTTTGCAATACCGTTGGAACAGCGGTCACCAATACTTCAATATAATCAGCCGGGTGTTGCAGCGCCCAGTCTGGCTCGAGTTGTACGTTCGATTCCGGCAGCACTTCATCAATGACTCCATGAGGATACGGAGTGACATGGTCCGCAATTTCGTTTCCTTCTAGATCAACAAGAACCGCTCGCCCCGATTCGGTGCCATAGTCAATGCCAATGACATACTTTTTCCCCATCTCGATCTCCCTCCCTTTATTGCCCGTAGTAAGCGTTTGCGCCATGCTTGCGCAAATAGTGGCGGTCAAGTAGCGACTGGCTGATCGGTTGCACATTTGGATTGAGCATGAATGTTCTTGCCGCCATTTTCGCCACTTCTTCCAAGACAACGGCATTATGAACCGCGTTCGCTGGATCTTTCCCCCAAGCAAACGGTCCGTGGCCGTGCACCAAGACACCTGGCATTTGCAGCGGATCGAGAAAACGAAACGTTTCCGTAATGACCTTTCCGGTCTCTAGTTCATAAGCTCCTTGAATTTCTTCATTGGTCATCGGACGAGTGCATGGAATTTCCCCATAAAAATAGTCCGCGTGCGTCGTCCCTAATACTGGAATTCCTTTTCCAGCCTGCGCCCAAATCGTCGCCCAAGTCGAATGGGTGTGAACAACTCCACCGATACCAGAAAATTGTTTATACAACCAGAGGTGGGTCGGGGTGTCCGACGACGGTTTTAAGTCCCCTTCCACCACATTTCCAGTTAAATCCACGACCACCATATCATCAATGGTCAACTTGTCATACGCCACCCCGCTTGGCTTAATGACAACCAACCCGCGCTCCCGATCAATCCCGCTCACATTTCCCCACGTAAATGTCACGAGGCGGTATTGCGGGAGCTGCAGGTTGGCCTCTAATACGGCTTGTTTCAACTCCTCAAGCATTGGCTCCCACTCCCTATGAAAAAACTCCTCACCTCCATTATACTATTGTACGTACAATTTTTCTATAACTTTTTTTGATCTCTCATACATTTTTTAAATTTCCTTTGTTGAGTTACGGACAATTAGCTCCGGTCGATAAATGATATCGCCAATTTTATCGACTGATCGTTGTTCGATCATTTGAATGAGCATCTCAGCCGCTTGAACGCCCATTTCTGTTTTCGGATGGCGAATCGTCGTCAATTTCACCTCCGTCGCTGTCGCAAATGTAGAGTCATCAAAGCCAACGATCGAAATGTCATCGGGAACCGATAACCCTTGTTGGCGAATGACTTCAAGAAGCAAAATCGCCAGCTCATCGTTGTAGCACACAAAGGCTGTCGGGCGCTCCTCTTTCGGCCGTTGCAAAAACTCCCGCGCCACCTCAAGCGGTTTTGTCCATTTCTCCTCTGTTGCGTAGGAAAGAAGATACTCCGTCGCCACAGGCACCTCGTGTTGCTGATGGGCGCGAATAAAGCCGCGCAAACGATCCACCCCTTGCAAATCGTCGGTTTTAAAGAAACCAGCAATCCGGCGGTGCCCTAAACGAATGAGATGGTCGGTCAATAAAAATCCTCCCTGCTCGTCGTCCATTTTGACGCATGGACAGCTCACTTCCAAATAGCGGGCATTGATCATCACGTACGGAATATGGAGGTTATTGAGCGACAAGTAGTAGCCCAAATTTGGATTTCCTTGCGCGCTTTTTGTCGGTTCGATGATCAGTCCGCTCAACGGCTCCCGGATCATCTCCTCAAGCTGCTCTTTCTCTCTCTGTTTATCGTTATTCGTGCTGGCAAGCAAAAGACGGTATCCTTTTTCCCGCAGCGTCTCCTCCGCTCCTCGGACGATATGGGGAAAAATATAATCGGAAATATAGGTCGTTACGATTCCGATCGTTTTCGTATCCACCTGTTCTTTCGGCTTCGGTCGGGACACAAATGTGCCGCTCCCTTGGATTTTGTACAGCCATCCTTCCTTCTCGAGTTCCCCTAGCGCCTGCCGAACCGTATGTCGGCTTAGTTGAAACTGGTTGGCGATTTCGTGCTCGGTTGGAATTTTCTCATCCGGCTTCATTTGTCCGGAAATGATCCAAGATAAAATTTCTTGTTTTAATTGCAGATATTTAGGCAGCGTTTTCTCCTTCATAGTCCACCTCAACGATAAAATAATGAGATACAAATTAATTTTATTATAACAGTTTTTATTTGTCCGTATCATTGCGCTAAGAGCAGACGGCGGAAAATATATGAGGCGCCTGCACACGCCCTTTTTCAAGCGAAAGAGAACAGTGGGAGAAAACGCTTCAACCTCCAAAACCACTTGAAATGCGACTCGGCATACGGATCATATGAACCGATCGAACTCTTTTCGAGCATAAAAGCCCTGTGTCCATCTTTTGACCATTTGACAAAAAAGCCAAGCAATGCGCTTGGCCCTTCGCTTTCGCATTAAGCAGCTTTATTTTTGTTGTAAATATCAAAAGCCACAGCAATAAGCAATACAAGCCCTTTGATGGCCTGTTGCCAGTCAATACCGAGCCCCAGCAAGGACATCCCGTTGTTCATGACACCCATGACTAGACCGCCGATGATCGCTCCGCTAATCGTGCCGATTCCTCCATAAGCGGATGCGCCTCCAATAAAGCACGCCGCAATGGCATCGAGCTCAAACAAGTTCCCCGCTTTCGGCGTCGCAGCGTTGAGGCGAGCGGCAAAAATCAATCCGGACAAAGCGGCCAACACGCCCATGTTGACAAACACCCAAAACGTGACACGTTTCGTTTTAATCCCGGACAATTGCGCAGCCTTCTCATTACCACCAATCGCATAAATATGGCGGCCGACGACCGTCCGGTTCGCCACAAAGGAATAAGCAATGATCAACGCAACCAAAATCACTAGAATCGTCGGAATTCCTTCATACGTCGCCAAAATATAAGTAAAAATCATGATTACAGCGGCAATCACAGCCAGCTTCAAGGCAAACATCGCCGCAGGGGTGACCGCAAACCCATATTTTTTCTGACTGTTTCGTTTTCTCCATTCCAGTACAACAAATAAGAGAGAAGCGGCGAAACCGATCACAATGGTGAACAGATGGATCTCTCCTCCATGAAATACGTCAGGGAGAAACCCAGAACTCATATTTTGGAATGTTTTCGGAAACGGGGCGATCGACTGTCCTTCCAAAATAACCATCGTCAATCCTCGGAACAGCAACATCCCTGCTAATGTAACAATGAATGATGGAATTTTTACGTACGCCACCCAAAATCCTTGCCATGCGCCAATCAAGGCTCCGAGCAATAAACAAATGAGCACCGTCAACCATACTGATGCATGGTGCTGAACCATCAGAATGCCGGCCAATGCCCCGACAAAAGCTGCCACCGATCCGACGGACAAATCAATATGTCCGGTGATAATGACAAGCATCATGCCAACAGCCAGCACCAAAATATAACTGTTTTGCAAAATCAAGTTTGTAATATTTAATGGCCGCAACAAAATGCCTCCAGTTAACACTTGGAACAATAACATAATCAAAATGAGAGCGATGACCATACTGTAACTTCTCATATTGTTTTTGATCATCTGCTTCAACGATAACTGCTGACTTTCTGTAGACCGCTTTGGAGAATGTTGTGCTGTTTTTTGCATTAGTGCTCCCATCTTATGCCCCCTCCTGAATCGCTGTTTTCGTCATAAGCCTCATTAGTTTTTCCTGTGTCGCTTCTTCCCGCGACACCTCTCCAGTGATTATCCCTTCACTCATCACATAAATTCGATCGCACATGCCAAGAATTTCTGGAAGTTCGGACGAAATCATTAAAATACCTTTCCCTGCATCGGCTAGCTGCTGAATAATCGTGTAAATTTCATATTTCGCGCCGACGTCAATCCCCCGTGTTGGTTCGTCGAGAATCAAAATATCTGGCTCAGCAAAAATCCATTTGCTTAACACCACTTTTTGTTGATTCCCGCCACTAAGGGCTTCTACTTTTTGAAATACGCTTGGCGTTTTAATTTTGAATTGGTCACGGAATCGCTCCGATTCAACAATTTCTTGATTTTCATCGACCACAAAATGATTCGAGATTTTTCCTAAACGGGAAAGCGTAATATTTTTCCGAATGTCTTCCATTAAGATAAGGCCATTTCCTTTTCGATCTTCTGTTACATAGGCAATCCCGTTGGCAATGGCCTTGCTGACATCGCTGACATCGATTTTGACCCCGTTTTTCCATATTTCTCCGCTAATTTTCTTTCCGTATGACCGACCAAAGATGCTCATGGCCAATTCGGTTCGTCCCGCCCCCATAAGGCCGGCGATCCCGACAATTTCTCCTCTGCGAATCGACAGATTGATATTATCAAGCACTTTGCGCTCCGAATAAACAGGGTGATATACTGTCCAATTCCTGACCTCGAATATGATTTCGCCTATCTTCGGTGTTCTTGAAGGATAGCGATTCGTTAAATCGCGTCCGACCATTCCACGGATAATCCGGTCTTCGGTCACTTCATCATGTTTCATATCCAACGTTTCAATTGTTTTTCCATCTCGTAAAATCGTGATCGAATCAGCGACTTTCGTAATTTCATTTAATTTATGGGAAATAATAATGGCCGATAAACCCTGTTTTTTCAATTCCAAAAGCAAATTCAGCAAATTTTCGCTGTCATCTTCATTTAATGCCGCTGTCGGCTCATCCAAAATAAGCAATTTCACATCTTTAGCCAACGCCTTCGCGATTTCTACAAGTTGCTGCTTGCCGACGCCAAGTTGGCCGACCAGTGTATGCGGCGACTCATCTAATCCGACTTTCTGCAACAGCTTTTTTGTTTGAGCGATCGTTTCATTCCAGTTAATGATGCCTCTTTTCGCCCGTTCATTCCCTAAAAAAATATTTTCGGCAATGGATAAATAGGGAATCAAGGCCAGCTCTTGATGAATGATAACAATTCCTAACTGTTCGCTCTGTTTAATATCTTTAAATCTACATACTTCGCCCTTAAATAAAATTTCTCCGTCATACGTGCCGTACGGATAAACGCCGCTCAAGACTTTCATTAATGTCGATTTTCCTGCTCCATTCTCTCCACAAAGCGCGTGAATTTCCCCTTCCCGTATTTTTAAATTCACATTATCAAGTGCTTTCACTCCAGGGAATTGTTTCGTAATCCCTCTCATTTCTAAAATAAACTCAGACATCTCCCGCTGCCCCCCTTGTAAGAGAGTTACGGATATAAGGGGGTACAGGTACATCCCTTATATCCGTCTTTTTGGCATCTTCTACTTTTCTAAATCTTCTTTTTTATAATAACCGCTGTCAATCAACACTTTTTCATAATTGGATTTATCAACCGAAACTGGTTCCAACAAGTACGCTGGGACAACTTTGACCCCGTTATTATATGTTTTCGTATCGTTCACTTCCGGCTTTTTCCCTTTCAACACCGCATCCGCCATCTCAACCGCTTTTTTCGCCAATTCCCTTGTGTCTTTAAATACCGTTTGCGTTTGTTCCCCTGCGATAATCGATTTCACCGAAGCCAATTCCGCATCTTGCCCAGTAATCACCGGCATCGGCTTGCTCGGAGTTCCGTAACCGACCCCTTTTAAGGAAGAAATGATGCCAATGCTAATGCCATCGTACGGGGACAAAACCGCATCAACGCGAGCATTCGTATAATGCGCGCTCAACAAGTTATCCATACGTGCTTGAGCCGTAGCTCCATCCCAACGCAATGTCGCTACTTGGTCAAACTTCGTTTGGCCGCTTCTCACCACTAATTTTCCGGAATCAATGTACGGTTTTAACACCGACATCGCTCCATCAAAGAAGAAATAGGCGTTATTGTCATCTGGAGAACCGGCAAACAACTCAATGTTGAACGGTCCTTTTCCTTCTTTCAATCCGAGCTTTTGTTCGATGTACTGGCCTTGCAGCACACCAACTTTAAAGTTATCAAACGTTGCATAATAGTCGACGTACTTGCTGTTTTTAATCAAACGGTCGTACGAAATGATCTTAATCCCTTGTTTATGCGCTTTTTCCAACACGTCCGTCAACGCTTCCGCGTCAATCGGGGCAATCACTAGCACGTTAACCCCTTTGGTGATCATGTTTTCAATTTGCGATACCTGGTTTTCGACTACGTCCTCAGCATATTGCAAATCCGTTTTATAACCGAGTTTTTTGAACTCTTTCACCATATTTTGCCCGTCATGGACCCAGCGCTCGGATGATTTCGTCGGCATGGAAATGCCAACAAACCCTGCATCTTTTCCGCCGCTTGCTCCAAGTCCCCCACAAGCAGACAAAGATAATACAAATACCAATAATGTCAGCACATATAAAAGCCTTTTCATTTTCGTTCCCCCTTTAAATTTGTACGTATATTTAATTTCTAGCTTTACTATATCATCGAACGAATTGTTCGTCTTTTCAATCCATTAACCGTTTTTATAAAAATTTAACTTTGTTGAAGCGTTTTCAAAAAAACAGAACGATCTTTACCAAAAAAGACCGTTCTGTAAGTGCTTGCTCTCAATCTGTATATTCACTGATCATGCGCGTTCTTCGATATTGATTCGGTGATACACCCATCGCTTTTTTAAAAGCGGTGCTGAAATAATGTTGCGTATCATAACCGACACGTTCCGCAATTTCATGGATCGGCAGTTCGGTAGACAAAAGCAATTCCGCCGCCTTCTCCATCCGGATTTTCGTCAACAAATGGATGAACGAAATACCGAGCTCTTGCTTGATCATTCGACTTAAATAAACCGGAGAGACATTGAGAAACTCAGCAACGGACTCAAGCGTCAAATCCGATTGGCTAAAATGCTTCTGTATATACTGCCTAGCACGACGGACAATCGGAGAAAGGCGGCTTTCTTCCACCATTTGCTCTTTGCATTTTTCATATGCCGTCGCCACCCCGACCATTCCTCCTTCCACCGTTTCTATATATACACTGGCTCTAATGTGCAAATGTTGTTTCAGTGCCGTTTCCATCTGCCTACACTGTTCTTCACTGATCGGTTTCCAGCTGATCACAACGATGAACTCGTTTGAATCACGAAAAACAATTTTTTCACCATCCTCCAATAATTCAGAGATGGCGTTTTCGATGGCAAATAAAAGCAACTGCCGATCCCGATCGCTCACAATGGGCTGATTTTTAAATGAAAACCATTGAATCACCACGACTTGCGCAGGGCAAGACCGTGAAAGTCCAAGCAATGACAGTTGTCTCATGATATCCTCATCCGTCAGTCGCCCTGCTACCCATTCCATCCCTAATTGCTGGCGAAGCACGTGAACATGCTTTTGTACTTGGTTCGTTAACAGTTCCATATATCGTTTTTCCTTTTGCTCCTGTTCGAGCTTCTCCTTCACTTTTGCGACTACTTCGTACAATCGCTGCGGATCAGTTGGCTTTAATAAGTAATCATCCACTTGAAGGCGAATCGCCTCCTGTGCATACGAAAACTCATCATAACCGGTAATTACAATCATATGGCAGTTGGGCAACTTCTCCCGCACATGTCTCATCAGCGTAAGCCCGTCCATGATCGGCATGCTTAAATCGACAAACAATACATTCACTCGATGCCGTAAAGCTAATTCCAACGCCTCTTCCCCATCTTCTGCTTCTGCAACAACTTCCATGTTAAATTCATTCCAATCGATCGACTCCCGAATCCCTTCACGAATGATCGCTTCGTCATCTGCAATCAGCACCTTCCACATGAATCCATCCCTCCTAAGGAAGATGGGTGATGATTGGATGCACAATCGTCACGGTTGTTCCTTTTCCTTCCTCACTATCGATATGCAACCGGTAGGACGGGCCAAATGTTAATTGTAAGCGAGCTTGTACGTTCATCATTCCATATCCTTTCACCTTTCGCATTCTGCCTTCCTGGTCTCCTGATGTAAAATCAATGTCTAAACTTTTCCTCAACTCTTCCAGCCGCTCCCGGGACATTCCGACGCCATCATCTTTTACACGAATATACATTACTCCTTTATGTTCTCGCGCTTGAATCCAAATATGTCCTGGTCCTTTCCGCTGTTTAATGCCATGATAAATCGCGTTCTCCACAATCGGCTGCAACAGCAACTTTAACACATAAAATTGTTGCAGATATTCCGGAATGTCAAATGTATAGTCTAACTTATCTTTATAGCGAACTTCCTGGATACGTAAATAACTTTTAATATGCTCTACTTCCTCAGCCAAAAGAATCATATCCTTCCCCTTGCTTAATCCGATGCGGAACAGCTTTGCCAGTGTGCCGACCAATTCAGCAACATCATCAGCCCCTTTTTTGCGTGCCATCCATTGAATGGTATCTAATGTATTGTAAAGGAAGTGCGGTTTAATTTGTGCTTGCAACCCCCGCAACTCTGCCTCCCATCGCTGCCGCTCCTGCCATTCGGCCAAAGAAATAAAACGCTGCATTTGATCCAACATGTGGTTGAAACTTCGACCCAACATCCCAATTTCATCCGTACGCTCACCATGATAACGAACCGTTAAATCGCCTGCTTGCGCTTTTTTCATAAATGCCGTCAACTGGCTGATCGGACGAGATAATGAAAACGACAGGTAATAGGAAGCACCAATTGCAATAAAACAGACGAAAAAAATAAAACTGACAATATAAAAATGGATCTCTTTCACTTCTAATGCCGATTCATCGCTGGGGAACACCCCGATTGTTGTCCAATTCGTAAATGGAGAGCGCTGGTAAATAAACTGAACATGTTGTCCATTGATGTTCTTGGAAAATGCACCGCTATTTCCTTTGATCCAGCGCAATGGGACAGCTGTCACTGTAGAACGGCTCGGAGTATAGATGCTTTTCCCCTGCTCATCCATCACCAATAAATATCCCCATTTTCCAAGACGGATATTTTTAGTAGCTTCCGCAATCACTCTCAACTTTAAATCAACCAGTACAACCCCTTTCACTTTTTGTGTCTCGGGATCCATAATGGCTCGAACTGCAGATACGACTTCTGCACTTGTATAATGGGCATGAGAAATAACATTTCGTCCGATAGGATGACCGAGCATTTTAAAAATCCCTTTATTTTTCACAGCCTCACGATACCACCATTCCTTTGTCAATGGCGCGGAAGAACGGCTGTACATTTCATTACTTATATAGTCGCCATATTCGTTAACAACTAAAATCCCCGCAATCTCGGGATACAACGTAGTGATTCCTTGCAAAAATTGACGCATTTCATAATCATTGCGAGGCGCTCTACGATCCAAAAACGCTTTCATTTGTGGATTAAAGGCAATGAGATACGTTGCGTTTTGCATATTATTGGCATAAAACTCTAATGTCTGATTGACTTGGCTAATCAATTGCAATGTATTTTCATTTACTTGTCGTTCGATAATTCGATCAACCGTCCACCCTACCAAGCTTCCTAAACAGAGTGCAGGCACAATCATAGAGATGAGTAACAACGAAACAAACTTGTATCGTATCGGCCAATGGCTAACCCGCCAACGCTTCATCATTCGCAACCTCAATCACTCATTTCTCTATGTAGTCATTTGGCATAAAAATGATCCACATTTTCCCGCGTAACGACCGTAATTCCTGTATCAACATACGTTGGCAACGGTGAATCTCCTGACCGGGATGGAGATGTGAGATGATGATGAAGATGAAATAAAAATTGGAGCGACCAATATCCCATATTCCACGTTCCTTGCGCCAACGTCGCAGCAATAACGCCCCCCTTCACTAAATCTAACGTTTGTTTTTCTGTATCGAAACTAATGAGCTTAATCTCTTTCTTATTTAGCTCTTTGACTGCTTCTGCCATGCCAACTCCCCCGTTCGCTTCTGTTGCAAAGATCCCTTGCACA
Source organism: Geobacillus sp. WSUCF-018B (assembly GCF_002809985.1). Lineage (NCBI taxonomy): Bacteria > Bacillati > Bacillota > Bacilli > Caryophanales > Anoxybacillaceae > Geobacillus > Geobacillus sp. WSUCF-018B. The sequence continues at coordinate 24,943 of NZ_PIJF01000008.1, read as the reverse complement.
TCCGGATAATCCTTTAAAATCTCCATTGCCGCCTGTTTTGAGGCCATAGCGTCCCCTTTTCCATTCTTTACGGCCACCACTTGCATTCGCGGATATTTTTGATAGATCGTCTCAACAAATCCTCTCGTCCTCTCTTGATGATTGAGTTGATGAGGGGAAGTAATGATCGCGACTTTCCCCTCATTCTTCAGCAGTTTAGCCATTTCGTGAGCCGCCGTCACTCCAGCGCTATAATTATTCGTCCCTAGAAATGAAAACGCCTTGCTTCCCGAAGCGTTCGAGTCAAATAATACAACTGGAATCCCTTCCTCGACTGCTTTATTGATTGTCTTCGTCAGCGCAGTCGGATTAATGGCAGAAACCGCAATCCCAGCTGGTTTTCTCGCGATCACTTGTTCGAGCACTGTCACTTGCTCATTGACGTCATATTGAGTCGCCCCTCGATATTCTACGGAAACGTTCAACGCCTCCGCTGCGTCTTCAAATCCTTTGAGACAGCGTTTCCAATAATCCATGCCTGATTGGAAGGTGACCATGACGTATTTTTCGTCGGGTTTGCCATAGAACGGTGACGTGTCCTCATTAACAGACTGAATACGAGACACATCATGTTGATAATGATAAACATACGCGATAAACACCGCTAGCAATCCTGCATACGCTACAATTAAAGCCCTTATTCTCATTATCCATCCCCTGTCTTTATCATGTCTTTCGATATATACTTACAAATTTCGATTCATTCTATGGAGTTGTACGAATCAATACATGTAATATACTACAATGTACCATGATTCAAACTAGTAGTTCAAATAAATTTGACACCCATTTGGATCGTTTACGCAAAAAAACTCTCCCCTTCAGGTAATGAATAGGACACCCTGATGAGAGAGGCTGGATGAAACGGATGATTATTCTGCTAAACACCATTCCGATAAGCGATCATACCCTACCTGATTCTATGTCATCAGTTCACCATAGGCATCAGAAAATCTCTTCCCTACCTCCCCCGAAACACCGGCTTCCGCTTTTCTAAAAAGGCGCGGACGCCTTCGCGGTGGTCTTCGGTTTGCCGCATGCGCTGTTGGGCGTCGGTTTCGAGTTCGAGCACGCGAAGCAGCTCCTCTTTTGTTTGTTCGACGTACAGCATTTTCGTGGCGATCATGGCTTGGAGCGGTTTTTCCTGCAAGGAAGCAATAAATGGTTCGGCCTGCTCCTCGTTTTCGACAACGAAATCAACGAGCCCAAGCTGCTGCGCTTCGTCGGCGCTCATCGGTTTTCCTTCCCAAATAATCTGTTTGGCTTTGGCGGTCCCGACCCGCTGCGCCAGGAAGAAATGCCCGCCGCCGTCTGGGATGAGACCAATACCGATGAAATTCATCGCCAGGCGCGCTTCTTTCGTGGCGATAAGATAATCGCTTGCCAAGGCGAAGCTGAATCCAAGACCGGCCGCTGGGCCATGGATGAGGGAAACGGTGATTTTTGGCATCGTATACAGGAGCACGATCATCTCCCGAATCGTATTCATCACCGTCTGAAACTGGTTTGGATCATCGACAGCGAGCATCGTCTTAATGTCGCCCCCAGCCGAAAATCCTCTTCCTCTGCCGCGGATGACGACAACGGAAGCGTCGCTTTCCTTGATTTTCCGCAGCGCGTCGACGAGCTCATGCAACATTTGTACATCCATCGCATTGAGTGCCTGCGGGCGATTGAGTTCCAGTATTGCTTTGTTTTGGTCAAATGTCAAAACAACTGTTTCCATCGTTCTCCCCCTCTGAATCATCATTCATTTATTCATTTCCCGATCGGAGGGCAAAATTCCTTTTTTGTGCATGAAAAACTGGGTGCCCGCAGTCAAGGCACCCTCCCTTTCATTGCATTTTACCGTGTATGTTTGCCTGCTTTCTTTACAGCCGTCCTTTCTCCTCGCCTAAAGCAGCAAGCAGCCGCTCGATCCGCTCGAGCCGGCACCCCATACTCCCGATGGAGAAGGCGATCCATATTAACTGCCACAAACAGCACAAACGGCAGAAGCCACGCAAACAAAGGAAACAACCCATCTCCAATCGGAATCCTCATTTACCCTAACTTTTTCCATCTATAATTTTAGTTTTCGTTAAAAATAATCAACTTCAACTCCGTCATTTCCTCGATCGCATAGCGAATCCCTTCGCGGCCAAACCCGCTTTCTTTCACGCCGCCGTACGGCATATGGTCAACGCGGAACGTTGGGATGTCGTTAATCAACACGCCGCCAACGTGCAGTTGTTTCGCCGCTTTCCACGCGGTATGGACGTTGTCGGTGTAGATGCCCGCCTGCAAGCCGTAGCGCGAGTCATTGACCAGTTCAATGGCTTCATCGATCGAACGGACGCGGTTGATCAAGACGATCGGGGCGAACACTTCTTGGCACGACACTTTCATCGTCGGTTCGGCGTCGACAATGACGGTCGGAAGCAGGATGTTGCCGTCGCGTTCGCCGCCAAGAACAACGTTGGCGCCGCCTTGTTTCGCCTCTTCGATCCAAGAGAGCGCCCGATCGACGTCATTTGGCGTAATTAAGGCCGACACATCGGTATTCGGATCGAGCGGGTCACCCGTCTTCAATTGTTTGGCCGCCATGACAAATTTCTCAACGAATTCGTCATAACAATTCTCATGCACGTAAATGCGCTGGAGTGAAATGCACACCTGCCCTTGGAACGTGAACGCGCCAAATACGCAGCGCGGGATGATGCGGTCAAGATCGACCTGCTCGTCGACGATCACGGCCGAGTTGGAGCCAAGCTCCAACGTCACCCGCTTTAAGCCTGCTTTATTGCGGATCGCGATGCCGACTTCCGGGCTGCCGGTGAAGGTGATCATGCTGATGCGCGGGTCGGTGACGATTTTATCCCCGACCGTGCGGCCGCTTCCGGTGACGACGTTGAGCGCCCCTTTCGGCAAACCGGCTTTTTCGAACAGTTCGGCAATAAAGTAGGCGGACAACGGCGTTTGGCTCGCCGGTTTCAACACAACGGTGTTGCCTGAAGCGATCGCCGGGCCGAGCTTATGGGCCACCAAGTTCATCGGGAAGTTAAACGGCGTAATCGCCCCGATGACGCCGATCGGCTCGCGGACCGTCAAGGCGATGCGGTTTTCCCCGCCCGGCGCGGCGTCAAGCGGCAGCGTTTCCCCGTGAATGCGCTTCGCTTCTTCGGCGGCGAATTTGTACGTTTGGATCGTGCGGGCGACTTCCCCTTTCGCCGTGGTGATCGGTTTGGCTGCTTCCAGTGCGATCAACCTTGCCGCTTCTTCCTGCCGCGCTTTCAGTTGCTCGACAACCCGCTCTAAAATGGCGGCCCGCTCATGAGCAGGCATAGCGGCCATCGTTTGCCGCGCGGCGTATGCCGCCGCGATCGCTTCGTCAACTTCTTCTTCCGATGCAGCCGGGATCTCGGCGATCGTCTCGCGTGAATACGGTGATTTCAGTTCAGTGTAAGACTTCCCTTCCCGCCATTCGCCGTTGATGTATAGCTTCTGTTTCTGCACCGCGGTTGGCATCTTTTCACCCTTCCCTTCTTTTAAGCACGCGGCCGAAATTTTCCCCTTCAGTATATGTCCCGCATGCCCTGTTTATTTGTTTCATTCGCCATCGCGCGTGAAAATCCTTCCACTTGTCCTTTGTTTACGAAAGCCGTCCGTTGCCATGCAGCGCCATCATTCGCCTCTCTCGTTACGGGTGACGTTCCCCTCCCCTCTCTATGATAACACTCCGTCGCTCGGTTTGCCGCCAAACTGCTTGCCCCTGTTCGCGGAAAAACAAGCAACATAGCCCTTGGTCACCGGCCGCCCAACGTTCGGCGCAACATTTCCTCAGCTAACCGTTCAGCCCCGCAAGGCATGATGATGGCTTTCTAATTCCTCCTTCTCCTATGTTTTTGTTGTATGATAAAAGCAGCCAAAAATAGTGTAGAAGGAGATTTGGAAATGAACATCAAAACACTCATCGACCTCACCATGCCGATCACGGCCCAAACTCCGGTGTACCCGGGGGATCCGAAGCCGAAAATCGAACCGGCGGCGACGTTCGCCCAAGACGGCTACCACGTCAGCCGCCTTGTGCTTGGGTCGCACAGCGGCACGCATGTGGATGCGCCGTTTCACTTTTGCGAACACGGTTGGCGGCTCGATGACGTGCCGCTCACGTATTTTCTTGGCCGCGGCGTCGTGATCAATGCCACCGGAAAAGCGGAAGGCGAAGCGGTGACGATGGCCGATGCCGCTCCGTATATCCCGAAGCTGTCGCCGGGAACCATTGTGTTGTTTCATACCGGCTGGTCGCAATACGCCGGAACAAAGCGGTATTTCCATCATCCGTACGTCGCGCCGGATGTGATTGAAGCAATGCTGGAGCGGGGCGTGCGGACGTTTTTCATCGACGCGCTCAACATCGACCCGCCCGACGGCTCTTCGTTCCGCGCTCACGAGCTCATTCTTGGCGCCAACGGGGTGATCGGGGAAAATTTCGTGAACTTCGAGCGAATCGATTTTGATGACCCGTATATTATTGCCCTCCCTCTTTCCTTGCCTAGCTGCGACGGTTCGCCTGTTCGGGCGGTGGCAGTGCAGTGGGCGTAACGAAGAAGGATGATGCAACCAAACGCCCCGCACATGCTTTGATGCGGGGCGCACTTCCTTTGGCTAGTTAATCCATTTGATCACTTTCGCCGGGTTCCCGCCGACGACCGCGTTGGCGGTTTCATTATACAAACGAACGAGCCGCCGCGCCCGCTCCTTGACGAGCTCCGGGTCGGCGGGGTTGTACCATTGCCCCGCCAACATCTTTTCTTTTTCGGTTTTCATCGAATCCGTCCAACACTTTATGCATTCGTTTCAAAACTCCATGGAATGATCTTATCGTCCTTCAGAAAAACCGTTCCCTGTCATCGTTTCGATGCGCACGCCTTCCCGATAATAGGCCTCCATCACACCCTTTGGCACCATGCTTCCACCGGTAGCCCAGCCAATATGGACGGCGTTTTTCATCTTTTCTTTCAAACCGTTTGCCTCTACGTACGTTTGCCCCGCCAAATCACGAAACAGCCGAACAGGCCCCGCCACCCCCGCCAAGGCGGACGGCTCTAAATAGATTTCCTCCGTTTCCACCATCGCCGCGAGCAAGCGGTAAAGCGTCGCATCGTCCACTGTATAGACGCCGCTGATGACGTTCTCAAGCATGTTCCCCACCAGCCTCGACGGCCGACCCACCGCCAGCCCGTCGGCTTCCGTCTTGTTATCGAGGCCAAAATCTTGCACCGACACGCGATCGTGCTGTCCTGTCATCAGGCCGAGCAACATGCAAGGCGAATGCGTCGGCTCGGCGAAAAAGCAATGGACATGATCGCCGTACACGAGCTTTAGGCCAAACGTCACCCCACCCGGACCGCCGCCGACGCCGCAAGGAAGATATACAAAGAGCGGGTGGTTTTCATCAACCGTGATGTTCATGTCCTCTAATTGCTTTTTCAGCCGAAACGCCGCCACCGCATAGCCTAAAAACAGATGGATCGAGTTCTCATCATCGATAAAATACGACGTTGGATCCTCGGCGGACTGTCTTCGCGCCTCTTCCACCACTTTGTTGTAATCAGTGAGATGTTCGATGACGGTGACCCCTTTGCTTCGCAATAAGTCTTTTTTCCATTGTTTCGCATCGGCTGACATATGAACGGTAACGCGGAACCCAAGCTTCGCCCCGATGATGCCGATGCTCAAGCCTAAATTTCCCGTCGAACCAACGACAAGCGAATAGCGGGAAAAGAACTGTCTGAATTCCTCACTGTCCATCACCGCATAGTCATCCCCCATGGTGATCATATGGTTTGCCAGAGCGAGTTCTTCCGCATGTTTCAGAACCTCGTAGATTCCCCCTCTCGCCTTGATCGATCCGGAGATGGGAAGATGGCTGTCACATTTCAGCAACAGCTCCCCTTCAATGTTGGTCTGAAACATCTTTTCCAAACGCTGTTTCATGTTCGGAATTCGCACTAAAGGGGATTCGATGATACCGTGGGCCGTTCGCGTCTCGGGAAAAACTTTCGCGATGTAGGGGGCAAAGCGGCGCAATCGCTCTTCGGCCTCCTTGACATCGCGCTCGCGTAAAGGAATCGTTCGAATGGCTTGCGCAAACGCGTGATATTTTGGATTGCGCCAAAATACCTCTTCGGCCGCCATGATCGTTTTAAGCAGCGGGAATTCCTTTACCCACTTTTGGATTTCGTTTTTGGTCATCATGCACCATTCTCTCCCATGCGTGTTTGTCGTTTCGTACCCTTGGCGGATGCCGGTCCAAAGTCCACTTCATGGTTTGCCGAACCGTTTGCCGTTTACCTTCAGTCTCGCGAAAACCGCTTCCATTGTCAATGGGGATGAAGGGAAATGGTTTGTGGATGACATTCGGGAGTGATCCCAGCCTTGTCGGAATGGCCAAGCGAGGCATGATCCGCTTTGAAAAATGTCTGTCTTTCCATTATGATGAAAGAGGCAAACCATATCGTGGAGATGATGATCATGAGCAATCGTCGCGATTTATCGCTTTTGTTTCTCGTGATGTTTTTGGTCATGGCCGGGTTTGGCATCATCATTCCCGTCCTTCCGTTTTACGCAGAAAAAATCGGCGCTTCCCCGACACAACTCGGCTGGTTGATGGCCGTTTATTCGCTCATGCAATTTTTATTTGCGCCGATGTGGGGGAATTTATCGGACCGCTATGGACGAAAGCCGATGCTGCTTGTCGGCATTTTCGGTTTGGCCCTTTCGTTTTTCTTGCTCGCCGTCGCGACAAAACTTTGGATGTTGTTTGCCGCTCGCATCATCGGCGGATGTCTATCGGCGGCCACGATGCCGGCCGCTATGGCGTACGTCGCAGATGTGACAACGGAAGAAGACCGGGGCAAAGGAATGGGGATGATCGGAGCGGCTGTCGGGCTTGGATTTATTTTCGGACCGGGGATCGGCGGCATATTTTCAAAAACGAGCTTGACCGCTCCGTTTTGGATGGCAGGCAGCTTGGCGCTCTTGACCGCTCTATTCGTTTTCGTTTTCTTGCATGAGTCGCTTCCGAGAGAAAAACGAATGAATATACGAACAAAGCGGCCATCGCTTGCGGCCGCCCTCCAAGGGCCTGTAGCGCGCCTATACTTACTGCAGCTGATCACAACGTTTTCCCTCGCCGGACTTGAAGCGACGTTCGCCTATTTTGCCGCTGAACGAGCGGGGCTTTCGTCGACGGAACTGGGCTACATCTTTATGATCATGGGGCTTGCAGGGGCCATCGTCCAAGGAGGGTTGCTTGGAAAACTGATCCGCTCATTCGGGGAAGGCGCTGTCATTCGTGTCGGGCTGTTCTTGTCAGCAGTTGGCTTTTTTCTCATTTTATTCGTTCACAGCTTTTGGACAGCCGCGCTCTATTTAACGATTTTCGGCATTGGCAACGGCGTCATCCGCCCGTGCGTCTCCGCCTTGTTAACGAAGCATACAGCGGATGGCCAAGGAAGCGCAACAGGCGTCTTATCATCGTTCGATTCGCTCGGCCGCATTGGCGGTCCGGCGATCGCCGGCTGGCTGTTCACCTTAAAGCCCAGTTTGCCATATGCGGCAGGAATTGCGCTTACATTCATTTCCTTTTCCGTTTTTCAATCGTTCCAACGCGCGATGATGCAAAAAGACTCGGCCCTTTGACACAAGAGGAGGACGGATGTGGACATCCCCTGTTACAGATCAGCGAGCGAAAAAGCCCACTCCTTGAGGGGTGGGATGAAAGCGAGCCCCGTCTAACCTAGCGCACTGGTCACAGGTGCGCCGCCCATTGGGGTACATCCTAACCCGATGGGACGGGGTGATGACACACCCCTGAATTTGGGCGTTGTCCGAACTAGAAATGGATGAGGACGCGAACGACCCAAGAATCCCACGCCTTTAGGCGTGCGGAGTGTCAAACTCACGCACGGAAGTGAACGTCTTATGCATTGGGGTGATCAAACATCATCATCTGCACAAAGGAGAAGGATCGCCTTGAACATCGTTCCAACCAAACAGTTGGACCGCGCCATCGTCAACCAATTTTTCAACGACCATTGGGGAAGTCCGCAAATGGTTGTTTCAACCGGCATCTATACCTGCAGCGAGCTGGATGGATTTGCGGCTGTTGAGAACGGTCAGCGGATCATCGGACTGATTACATTCATCATCCGTGGCAGCGAATGCGAGATCATCTCGCTAGACAGCATAATGGAAAACCGCGGCATCGGCAGCGCCCTTTTGCATGAGGCAGAGGCATGGGCGAGACAACAAAGGTGCACGGCTGTTCAACTGATCACTACCAACGACAACTTGCATGCCCTTCGTTTCTATCAAAAGCGCGGCTATCAAATTGTGAACGTCTTTCCCAACGCTGTCGACAAGGCGAGACAAATCAAGCCAAACATTCCGAAAACAAGTCCTGACGGCATTCCTATTCGAGATGAGTTGTTGCTGGTCAAACCACTGGTGTGACACGAGGTGATGATGACGCCGCATCGAAAAAGAAGCACCGGCCTTCTCCCAAGACCGGTGCTTCTTTGTTTTGAACAACCCTCCACCTATGACGCCAGCCGCGAGGAGCGTCAAATTTCGGCGGCGATATGATACATGTAATAGACCCCATAGGCGATGCTGATGAGGGAGACGGTTTTCACGATCCATTGATTCATGACTTGCTGTTTCGCTTTCATCCAAACAAACGGAATCCCGAGAAACGTCGTGAACAGCATCATGCCGATGACCGTTCCTAGGCCAAAAATCAAAATAAAAGCAAGCCCCATCCAAGTTCCTTTGACCGTCGTCATCGTCAACAACACCATTCCGGCGCTGCCGGCCAAACCATGGACGATGCCGATCAATGTCGATTTCACATGCAAATGATGAATATCGCCCTGGTGATGATGATCCAGCCTCATTGTCGAACGGAAACTAGCAATTCCTAGAATAACGATCATGATGCCGACGCCCATTTCAAGATAAGAAGCAATCTGTTCAGGAATTTGCCGCTCAAAGGCGATCATCGCCATCCCAACAACGAGCAGCGTCAACGTATGGCCAATTCCCCAAAACATGCCGGCCAGCGATGAAAGGGACAGTTTTTTCGTCCGGCTGGCAATGGTCGAAACGGCAATGACATGATCCGGTTCCGTCGCATGTTTCATTCCAAGCAGCAATCCAAACAAGAGCACAGGCCATATCGTTCCCATTGTCTTCATCCTTTCCCTTGTCAATATTTCCTCCAACAGACTGGCGCTTTCTCACCGCATTGTTGGCGAATGAACTGTTGGACGCGTTGGAATATCGCTTCGATGGCCGATGTTTCATACGCCAATATACGTACAGAAAAGCCTGGAACGGCCGCCGCTGAAAAACCGCAGCGAACCTCTTTCGGCATCTCTTCCATGAATTGGTTGAACTGTTCTAACACTTCCTTTGTGATAAACGGAGAAAGAGCCACGAATGATCCGACATGCGTATAGCCGCCGAGCTGCAGCATGCTCGTTAAGTGCTGCCGCGAGTCCAAGTACAGATGATCAAACAGAACGAGCGCCTCGTCTTGATACACCTTCAGTTTCGAGCGAATCCAATCATAGCGGAACAGCTCGCCGCTTTCCGACCATCCAGGTGTGATGATTTCGCCATAAACAAACGTGGAGCTTGGCGTGATGTACACCGTCGTTTCTTGATAAAAGCGCGCATGCTCATAGGCGATCGTCGGGTCGGGGAAATATTCAAGTACGCTTTGCTCCCCAAGTGACAATCGTGTATACTGCCTTACAGGCGTTGAAGGAGTTTTGTAGATTTTCGCCGCCGACTGGGTCGTCACCATCAACCGGGCGCTGGGCTCGAGGAAGATTTCCATATCATATGAATCCCCATCGACATACCCGCCGCCCACGTGGACAAGATATAACGTCGGATGAGCCGGGTCGAGGTAAACAGGACGCATCAGTTTCAGCGCCCCTTCACTATAGTTGTCCAAAATGACGGTGCGGCCGTTTTTCACGACCGCTGTACATCGCAAACGCCCCGTCCAGCTCATTCTTCCAGCCCTGCCAGCAGCACCTGTTTTTCGATCCAATCCACAACGTCAAAAAGACCAATCTCTTCTTTTAAATTTGTAAAAATGACCGGCTTCGCCCCTCGCGCTGCTTTGGCGTCCCGTTCCATCACTTCCAGACTGGCGCCGACGTAAGGGGCAAGATCGATTTTGTTGATCACGAGCAAATCCGACTTAATCATCCCTTGTCCGCCTTTGCGCGGAATTTTCTCCCCTTGGGCGACGTCGATGACATAAATGGAGAAATCGACCAACTCCGGGCTGAAGGTCGCCGCCAAGTTATCGCCGCCGCTCTCGATCAAAATGAGTTCCACATCTGGATGGCGCCGTTTCAGTTCATCAATGGCCGCAAAATTCATTGATGCGTCTTCGCGAATGGCCGTATGCGGGCACCCGCCCGTTTCGACGCCGATAATCCGATCTTCCGGCAAGACGCTATGTTTGATTAAAAATTGGGCATCTTCTTTTGTATAAATATCATTCGTAATGACCGCGATGCTAAAGCGGCGATGCATCGCCCGCGTCAGCTTCTCGACAAGCATCGTTTTGCCGGCGCCGACCGGGCCGCCGATGCCGATTCGTACCGGTTCCATTCTGGATTCTCCCTTCTCTGTCCTTCTTTCGTTCCACGTCAAACAAGATTTACGACATAAACAATCGAACAGGAAGACGTTCATGCTGCATTTGCGCGATTTCCAAGCCGACGGCTGCCGCCCCGAGCTCCTCTTCGTCGAGTGTCTCGATGATGCTCGCGGCATGAATCAAATATGGCTGCGCCATGACGAGCAGCTTTTGCCCGTCCGTCTGGCCGAGGGGAATGCCGCGAACCGCGTTTTGCACCATCGTTTGTACGGAAGCAAACAAATACGTCAGCACCGTCGTTTGTTTGGCTGCTCCGATTTTGCGGCCAACCGCCGCAAACACAATGGCCGGATGAATGGACCGCGTCGTTTGCACGATCTCATCCAATTCATCGACTCCGTAAATGTCGCGGCACAGTTTCCATAAGCGCCCCCCAATCATTCTCGTTCCTTCTCGCGTTTCCTTCGCCAAGCAGAGAGCAAACAGCGTGTCGTTCAGCCGCTGCAGTCCTTCCATACGATCGACTTCCAACTGCTCATAGGCGATCCGGCACGCCAATCCATCCGTATACGTCAGCTGGGTCTGAATATAAGCGACAAGCACATCGCCAAACGTTTTGGCATCGCAAATTTGTTCATTGTACATGTATGTTTCAAACCCAAAGGAATGGGAAAATGCTCCAGACGGAAAATTCGAATCGGAGAGCTGCAGCAGCCACAACAACTGTTGGTCAGTCATGGCGATGCCCGATATGGCGGAACGCTTGTTTTACTTTCCGTTTTTCCCTCTTGTACGGGATGCCGAGTTGCTGGAGCAGCTCTTCGACTAAATAGTCGTATTGGACGAGCATTTCCCCTTCCTCGAATTGGGCGGGCAAGTGGCGGTTGCCGAGCTGATGAGCAATCTCCCCCATTTGTTTCATGGAAACCGGCTGGATGACAAGCAAATCATCGGGAAGAACGGATACGACAATGGCATTATGCTCATCCATCCATAACACATCTCCGTCTACCAATTCTTTCGCTTCTTTCAAGCGAATGCCAATCTCCCTCCCATGGTCGGTCACCACCCGCTGAATTCGTTTTACTAAATCATCGCTTGGCATGTACACCCGTTCGATGTGCGGGGGGAGAGAAGAAAGAGCTCGAATGTTGCCGATAACCGTTTCTACAATCATCATCATCACCTCAAAACAGAAAATATCGTTGCGCCATGGCCACAACTTCAGCCGGTTCGCACGTGATGAGCCGCCCATCGACCTTCACTTCATACGTCTGCGGATCGACATCGATTTGAGGCATGGCGTTGTTGAACACCATATCGTGTTTCGTTAACGAACGAATGTTTCCAACCGGTTTGACGATTTTGTGCAATCGCAGTTTGTCAGGGACGCCGCGTTCGAACGCCGCTTTGGACAAAAACGTAATGGACGTTTTCGCGACGGCGGCGCCATAGTTGGCGAACATCGGGCGGTACAGAGCGGGCTGCGGCGTCGGAATGCTGGCGTTCGGGTCGCCCATCACGCTGTAGGCGATCATCCCGCCTTTGATGACGAGCTCAGGCTTGATCCCGAAAAAAGCGGGATGCCAAACGACCAAATCTGCGAATTTTCCGACTTCGACTGACCCGACATACTCCGCGACGCCATGAGTGATAGCCGGGTTGATCGTATATTTGGCTACGTACCGTTTGACGCGGACATTATCGCCTCGCCCCGTTTCCTCCGGCAAGCGGCCAAACTGTTTTTTCATTTTGTCGGCCGTTTGCCACGTGCGCAAAATGACTTCCCCGACGCGCCCCATCGCTTGCGAGTCGGAACTGATCATGCTGAAGGCGCCGATGTCGTGCAAAATGTCTTCTGCCGCGATCGTTTCTTTGCGGATGCGCGAATCAGCAAAGGCAATGTCTTCCGGAACGGACGGATCTAAATGATGACACACCATTAACATATCTAAATGCTCATCGAGCGTGTTTTTCGTATACGGCCGCGTCGGGTTCGTGGAAGAAGGCAAAATGTTCGGGAAGCTGGCGACTTTCATAATATCGGGCGCATGCCCCCCTCCGGCTCCTTCCGTATGGTATGTATGAATGACGCGCCCGTTAATGGCCTTCAGTGTATGCTCGACAAACCCGCCTTCATTCAATGTATCGGTATGAATGGCGACTTGCACATCGTACTCATCCGCCACTCGCAAGCACGCATCAATCGCCGCCGCCGTCGTTCCCCAGTCTTCATGAAGTTTGAGTCCCACCGCGCCCGCGCGGACTTGCTCAGCGATCGGCTCTTTCGCCGATGCGTTGCCTTTTCCTAAAAAACCGATATTCATCGGGAACGCTTCGGCGGCTTCAAGCATCCGGTAAATATTCCACTCTCCCGGCGTGCACGTCGTGGCATTCGTTCCGGTCGCCGGCCCGGTCCCGCCGCCAATCATCGTCGTAATGCCGGATGACAGGGCGGTTTCGATTTGCTGCGGGCAAATGAAATGGATATGGGCATCCACTCCTCCAGCGGTCACGATTTTTCCTTCCGCCGCGATCACTTCCGTTGAGGCGCCGATGACAATATTGACGCCATCCATTAACAGCGGATTCCCAGCCTTGCCGATGGCGGCGATGTTTCCATCTTTGATCCCGATATCGGCTTTGTAAATGCCGGTGTAATCAACGATGACGGCATTCGTCAACACTAAATCGACCGCTTCGTCGCGGGTTGCGAGCGGATGTTGCCCCATCCCGTCGCGAATCACCTTCCCACCGCCGAATTTCACTTCATCGCCGTAAACGGTATAGTCATGCTCAATTTCAACCCATAAGTCCGTATCCGCCAACCGGATGCAGTCCCCAGTCGTCGGTCCAAACATATCCGCGTATTGCCGTCTTGACATGGAAAAACTCATTCTCTTGCTCCCTCCTTCCCGTTGTCATCAAGCGGACCGTTGACCATATTGTTTAATCCGTACACCCGGCGCTTGCCGGAGAACGGGACAAGCTCTACTTGCTTCGCATCTCCGGGCTCAAAACGAACCGCTGTCCCGGCTGGGATGTTCAAATGTTTTCCGTATGCGGCCTGTCGGTCAAATTCGAGAAACGAATTGACTTCAAAAAAGTGAAAATGGGAACCGACCTGCACCGGGCGGTCGCCGCGGTTTATGACCGTCAGCTTCGTAACCGGCTTTTGCCGGTTGCACACAATCGGTTCGTCGCGCAATCGGTATTCTCCTGGGATCATAAGATCACTCCTTTATCCACCTTCATCGGAATCGGCCGGCGCTATTACGACCGGATCGGCTGGTGGACCGTGACGAGTTTCGTGCCGTCCGGAAACGTCGCCTCGACTTGAATCTCGTCGATCATGTCAGCGACGCCTTCCATCACATCATCGCGCGTCAAAATCGTCGCGCCGTATTGCATCAACTCCGCCACCGTCCGCCCGTCGCGGGCTCCTTCCATCAGTTCATACGTAATGAGCGCCACCGCTTCCGGATAATTCAGTTTCAATCCTCGTTCTTTCCGGCGGCGCGCCAAATCGGCGGCCACGACGATCAACAGCTTTTCCTGTTCGCGCGGAGTCAGTTTCACTCATCTCTCCCCCCTCTTGAATGCTCCCGCCTATACTCGCAGGTTCAAAAAATCTCTCATTCGCTAACACCGCTGTCTGCTGCTTAAACAGCAAGAAACGATTGAATATAAGTCAAATCAGCCCCATCGACATCCCCTTTCGCCACGACAGCGCCGCGATCCAAAATATAGAAACGATCGGCACAAGAAAACGCCAGCTCCACGTTATGTTCGACCAATATGATGCCAACCTGCTTTTCTTTGGCAATTTTCATAATCGCATCATGAATCAACGCAACGATCGATGGCTGAATGCCTTCCATCGGTTCATCAAGCAAGAGCAGTTTCGGCCGGCCGGCCAACGCGCGGGCAATGGCCAGCTGTTGCTGCTGTCCGCCGCTTAAATCCCCTCCTTTTCGCTGGCGCATCTCTTTTAGGACTGGAAATAATGCATACATTTCCTCAAGGATCGGCTGAGGACGGACGTTCTCGGCCTGCGCTTCCAACCCGAGAAGGATATTTTCTTCCACTGTCAGCGCGGAGAAAATTTCCCTCCCTTGCGGCACATAGCCGATCCCTGCCCGCGCCCGACGCTCCGGCGGCCATCGCGTGATATCTTCTCCTTCCCATTCGATCACGCCTGACATCGGGCGAATCAACCCGATGATCGTTTTCATCAACGTCGTTTTGCCGACTCCGTTTCTGCCCAACACCGCCGTCACCCGGCTGAGAGGAATGTCCATGCGAACTTGATCGAGCACAACGCTTTCGTCATAGCCAGCGGTTACATTCCGGAGGCATAACACGCGTTTTTCCTCCTTCCAAGATACACATCGATGACTTGTTCGTTTTGCTGCACCTCATCAATCGAGCCTTCGCACAATACTTTTCCTTCATGCATGACCGTCACTTGCTTCGAATAACGGCGGACAAAGTCCATATCATGCTCGACAATAATGACCGCACAATGTTCGGCCATTTCATGGAGCCATTCCCCCGTGCGCTCCCGCTCCGCCGCACTCATGCCGGCGATCGGCTCATCCAATAGGAGGAGCTGCGGACGCTGAATGAGCTGCATGCCGATTTCCAACCACTGCTTTTGGCCATGAGACAGGGTGCCCGCTAAGCGATGACGTTCATCGAGCAATCCAATTTTCTCTAGCTGTGCTGCCATCATTTCTTTCTCTTCTCCAGTCAACTTCGCCCGCAAAACGGAACGCAGACGCCGATCTTGTCGCATGGCCAACTCCATATTTTCCCATACCGTCAAAAACGGAAAAATGGAAGGGCTTTGAAACTTCCGGGCGATGCCTATTTGCACGATCTCATATTCCGGCCGTTGCGTGATGTCATGGAAAAAAAACAGCACCCGCCCGTCCGTCGCTCTCGTCCGTCCGCAAATGACATCGAGCAGCGTCGTTTTCCCCGCTCCGTTCGGGCCGATCAAAAACCGCACTTCATGAGGGTAAACCGCGAGATCAACACCTTGCAAAGCACGAAATCCATCGAAGTCAACGACGACGTCACGACACATCAACACGGGCTTCACGTTCATGCCCCCTTTTTGCTTTGATGCGAACGGCAGCGAGCGATTCATAAATGCCCGCCAATCCCTTCGGAACAAACAGCACAACAACGACAAACAAGGCGCCTAACAAAAGCAGCCATAGATCTGGATAATTTTCGCTTAAAAAGCTTTTCGCCGTGTTCATGACGATCGCGCCCATAATCGCGCCCATGAGCGAGTGGCGTCCGCCGACAGCAGCCCACAGCACCATTTCGATTGAAGGAATAATCCCCATCATCTCCGGGGAAATGAGCCCGACTTGCAGGACAAACAATGCGCCTGCCACTCCGGCAAAGGCGGCTGACAAACTATACACAAACACTTTATAGACGGTCGGATTGAATCCTAAAAAACGAACCCGGTTTTCCGCGTCGCGAATGGCAATGAGCACTTTTCCTAGCCGACCAGTCGTTAGACGGCGCGTCATAACGAAAATGAGGGCAAGAACAGCTGCTGTCAGCCAATACAACACAATTTGCGTAAGCGGCGATGATAACGAAAAGCCGAACACGGTCGAAAAATTGGTCAAGCCGTTCGTTCCACCCGTCCATTCTTGCTTGCCGATAAACAGCGTAACAAACACGACAACAACCGCCTGGGAAAGGAGAGAAAAATAGACACCTTTAATCCGATTTTTAAACGTTAAATAGCTTAATAGGGCAGCCAGCAATGTAGGCAAGACGATCGCTGCTATGACGGCCACGACAGGATGCGCAAACGGCTTCCAAAACCACGGCAGTTCGCGCACGCCGCTCCATTCCATAAAATCAGGCAAATGCCCTCGCGAAGCTTCGAGCTTCAAATACATCGCCATGCAATAAGCGCCTAACCCGAAGTACACCCCATGGCCGAGGCTCAAAATGCCGGTATAGCCCCAAATGAGAGAAATGCCGACCGCCACGATGGCAAAGCAAAGAAATTTGCCAAGCAAAGACAGGCGAAACTCCGTTAAATAAAATGGCGCCAAAAACAAAGCAACGAAAAACAGCCAGTATCCCCAACGTTTGTTCACGATGCTTCCTCCCCTCAATCGAGCGACCGCGTCCTCAAGCTAAGAAGACCGGACGGTTTCCATTGCAAGAACGCAATAATGAGAACGAACACAATGACTTTGGCGATGGTGGCGCTTGTGGAATATTCGACGAACGTCGAAATCAAACCAATGCCAAATGCCCCCAGCAGCGTCCCGGCCAGTTTTCCCACTCCTCCTAAAATGACGACCATAAATGCATCGACAATATAGTACGTGCCGATCGTCGGCCCGATCGGCCCAAGCAAGGTCAACGCGCATCCCGCCACCCCCGCCAATCCTGAACCGATCGCAAACGAGTATGCATCAACTTTCTGCGTGGCAATGCCGAGACAGGCCGCCATCGGCCGGTTCATGGTGACAGCCTGAATGCGTCGGCCAGCTCTTGTTCTCGTTAAATACATATAAAGAAAGAACACGATCGCCAATACAAGACAGAGAATAAACAACCGTTTATACGGAAACACCGCCCCAAACAAGCGGATTCCACCATCCAGCCAGCTTGGCGGCACAACCGCCACGTTGGGCGCCCCAAAGATGAGGCGGGCCGTCTGTTGCAAAATCAAACTGATCCCCCATGTCGCCAACAAACTGTCCAGCGGGCGGTGGTACAAATGGCGGATCAAGCTTTTTTCCAACCCCCACCCAAGCAAGGCAGCGATGAGAAACGACGACGGAATGGCAATGACAAAGTACATCCCCGCTGATTGCGGCGCATGATGGGCAAAGATTTGTTGAATGACGTAGGTTGTGTACGCTCCGACCATCATCAGTTCACCGTGCGCCATATTGATGACGCCCATCAATCCAAAGGTGATCGCCAACCCAATGGCGATCAAAAGCAAAATCGAACCGACGCTCAGCCCGTTGAATAATTGGTCAATAAACATCGCCGTCCCCCTCTCATGTCCGCTGGGCAAGAAGGAAGGACATGCCTTCCTCCCCATGCAACTATTCACTTAATCCTTTCCCCCATGGGTAGCTTTTTAAATACGGATCCGGCTTCACCGGCTGGCCGGAATTCCATAACTCTTTGAATTGTCCGTCCGCTTGGATTTCGCCAATGCGCACCGTTTTCCATAGATGCTGCGTTTCCCCGTCAATTTTCACCGTTCCTTCCGGCGCCTTGTATTCAAGGCCGGCCGCCGCTTTTTTCACTTGATCCACATCAAAGGAGCCGGCTTTTTTCACTGCTTCGGCCCATAAATGAACGGCCGTATACGCCGCTTCAATCGGATCATCGGTCACGCGGTCTTGCCCGTACTTTTCTTTATACTTTTGTACAAACGCCTTATTTTCCGGTGTATCGGTCGTCTGAAAATAGTTCCACACAGCCAAATGACCAGCCAACACATCCGGCCCGATCCCGCGGATTTCTTCTTCCGCGATACTGACGGACATCACCGTCACATCTTTCGGTGTGATGCCAGCGTCTTTCAACTGTTTGAAAAAGGCGACATTGCTATCGCCGTTGAGCGTATTGAAGACGACAGCCGGTTTCACTTGTTTGATTTTGCTGATAATGGTGCTATAATCGGTATGGCCGAGCGGCGTATATTCTTCCCCGACCACTTGCCCTCCTTCGGCCTTCAGCTGAGCCTTGATGATTTTGTTGGCTGTCCGCGGAAAGACGTAATCCGACCCAAGCAAGAAAAACGTTTTGCCGCGGTTTTTCAAGAGCCAGCTGACCGCCGGAACGATTTGTTGATTCGTCGTCGCCCCGGTGTAAAAGATGTTCGGCGACGACTCCATCCCTTCATATTGCACCGGATACCAAAGCAGCCCGTTGTTTTGCTCCACAACCGGAAGCATCGCCTTGCGGCTCGCCGATGTCCAACCGCCGAAAATGGCGGCCACTTGATCTTTTTGCAGCAATTTTTTCGCCTTTTCGGCAAATGTCGGCCAGTCGGACGCTCCATCTTCCACAACCGGTTCAATCTTCTTGCCGAGCAGCCCGCCCGATGCATTGATTTCCTCAATGGCCATTAACTCGGCATCGCGCAGCGACACTTCACTGATGGCCATCGTTCCGCTCAGCGAATGGAGAATCCCTACTTTGACCGTATCGCCTTCTTTACTAGCCGAAGACGAATCCTTTTTGTTTTCGTTTTTTGCTTGATCAACAGCTGATGACGCCGCACATCCCCCAAGAGCAAAAACACTGACGCATAAAAGCAGCCATAATTTCCACATGAATGCTGGTTTCATTCGCACACCCTTCCCCCTATTCATTATTCATTTGAAACATCGATGAATTCCTGCCCCTCGTTCATCTAAAAGAGCGCATCCCTCCCTTGTTCCTCAAAAGCGATGCATGTTCTCCACGTTGAGGATTTGTTCTTGATTAGCAGTATAAGGCCCACGTTTCACGGACTCAACATATTTGTCATATTTTATTACATATTTTTGTTATATTTATTATCAATCATCTTCCGACCAATCAGCCAGGTCGAAAAACAAAACATGCCCCAAAAAGGCACACATGCACCTTTTTGGGGCAGCGTTCATTTCACAAGCGACAAATCCGCTCCGATGACTCCGACAATTTGACCGTTATGATCCGTAATGGGAGCGGACACCGTGACGCAAAGATGTTTCGTCAATGCCGATACATACGGATCGGAAACGTACACTGTTCCTCCGCTGGCTTCCTGAAACCACGACCGGACTTTGGCGTTGACCAATCCGGCTGGCGGGTTCGAATAGACAAACGCCCCATCAAGACGATTCGACCAGACAGCCTCAATCTCTCCATTCTCAGATAAAAATCGATCCAGCACGCGTTGATGCATGGCCTCATCCATTTGTTCCAACGGAGCTGACTGAAGCAAAGCCGATAGTTTCTGAATCGTGTTTTTCACGACCGCATCATCGACAGAAATCGTTTCTCTCATCCAATCACGTCCGACCGTTTGCTGCAGCTCCTCCGCTGTCTTTTGCAGCGCTTCATTAATGCGCAAAATCTGTTCGACGCTTTCATGCTGTTCGTTCATATCCGCCGTCACTCGCTCGACAAACCGTTGATTTTCCCGGCTCAATTGCACGATTTCTTCTAGGAGAACGGCGATTTCTTTCACGCTGTCCGACTGCCCAGACGCTGACCGGACAGAAGAGGAGACGAGGTCCGTCATATCATTCAGCTGTCGCTGCAGCAAATGAAGGAACGACATAATCGCTTCCATTTCTTTCTCTTCGACATCGATTTGCTTTGTTTCTTCGCGAACGATATCGGTTGTCGCTGCGATTTCGCGTTGAATAAGGGACAAAATATCCTGTGTTTGCTGGACAGCTTCCGATGTTTGATTCGCCAACATGCCGATTTCCCGCGCGACGACCGCAAACCCGCGCCCATGTTCTCCCGCACGAGCCGCCTCAATATTGGCATTGAGCGACAAAATTTTCGTTTTCTGCGAAATCTCGCCGATCGCTGATATAATTTCATTGATGCGTCGCGAATGATGAACGAGATGGTCCATTTGTTCCAATAACGTTTCATGGTGGGAGCGCAGTGTTCGAATTTCTTTTTGCAACGTCTCCAATGAATTCCATGAATGCAGCCAATGTTCGGAAAACTGCTGGCTGCTCGCATACATATCACGCGAAGATGCAGCGATTTCCCTAGCCGCCTCCTCGATTGTTCGCATTTTGTTCGCCACTTTTTCCGTATACTCCACCGTTTTCTCGCTATGGTCCATCAGCTCTGCCGCACTATTCCGGCTTGAATCGGAAATGTCATTCAGCGAAAGTGCCGCCATCTTCATCTGTTCCATCGCTGCTTTGAGCTGATCAACCGCCACAACAATTTGCCTTGCAATTTGTTGCGGTCCTCCCTGCGTTTCCTCACGTCGAGGCTGATCCAGTTCGCGCTTTATTTTTCGTTCCGCACGTCTCGCAAAAATCAACAGGCGTCACTCCTTATGTCATTTTTTATTACATAATTATAATATAAAATATAACAAAAGGACATATAAAAATAAGACGCCCGTTCTTCTAAAAACGAGCGTCTTGCCTGGAAAAGGCTAGAGAACCATATTCAATAACAAAATGAAGACAAACGCCACCACCGAAATAATCGTTTCCATGACTGTCCATGTCATGAGCGTTTCTTTCACCGTCATGCCGAAATATTCTTTGATCATCCAGAAGCCGGAGTCATTGACGTGCGACAAGATCAACGAACCCGCGCCGGTCGCCAAGACAAGCAGTTCCATATTCGTTCCCGGCATGGTAGCCGCGATGGGGGCAACGATGCCGGCAGCGGTCATCATCGAGACGGTCGCCGATCCCGTCGCTACGCGAATGAGCGCCGCAATGCCCCAGCCTAACAGGAGCGGAGAGAAGTGCGAGTGTTTCGCCACTTCCGCGATTTGTTCGCCGATGCCGGAATCAAGCAGCACTTTGTTGAATGCGCCGCCCGCCCCGATGACAAGCAGGATGTTCGCGACCGGGCCGAGGCAGTCGTTGGCAAATTTCAAGACAGCGTCGCGGTTGAAGCCGCGGGCGTAGCCTAAGCTAAAGAACGAATAAACCGTCGCGATCAAGAGCGCAACAATCGGGTCGCCGATAAAGCGCAGCACTTTCGCCGCTTCTGACTTTTGATCAAGCGTCACGTTTGCCACAGAGGCAATCAACATCAAAATGACCGGAAGCAAAATCGTGAACAGCGTATTGCCAAAGCCAGGAAGCTCACGTGCTTCTTTATGCTGCACAAGCTAATGAGCAATAATAACACGATAATAGCAGCAACAACAATGGCGATTTCCATCACAAGCTCCCCCTTTATCTTTGAGATAAATCGATTTAGTGAACAAAGCAAACGTTTTCAGATCTTTGAAGGAAAGGGCTAAATCGATTTAGCGCCCGATCATAGCCAGCTAAATCGATTTAGTCTTCCTCCCTTTACCCACTCCGCCGCTGAAACGCAGCGATGATGTCAAATTCCTCTTTCAATCGCTCATACAAGCGGGCATACAAATCAAACAGTTCAGCGTAAATGAGCGTATGTTCTTCCTTCGGCTCATGGCGGGCCGTTGTGTCGATCCACGTTTTCACCGTTTCCAGCGACGGCAGCTCGCCTAACGCGTAAAGCGCCACCGCAGCCGCCCCCAGCGCCGACGCCTCGTGCGTCTGCGGCACGATGAGCGGTTTGCCGAGCATATCAGAAAGCATTTGCCGCCAAAACGGCGACTTGGCGAATCCGCCCGAGACACGGATTTCCGACATCGGCCCCGTGACATCGCGAATGGCCAAGGCGACGGATAGGATGCTGAAGCAGACGCCTTCCATCACGGCACGAATCAAATGTTCACGTCGATGATGAAGGCCAAGTCCAAAAAACGTTCCGCGCGCGTTCGCGTTCCAATACGGCGCCCGCTCGCCCGATAAAAACGGCAAAAACACCAGCCCCTCGGATCCAGGCGGAACACGTTCGGCGTATTTCGTCAACAAATCGTATGGATCCATTCCGAGCTTTTTCGCCACTTCCCGCTCCTGGGCGCCGAACTCATCGCGCAGCCAGCGAAGCAAAATGCCGCCGTTGTTCGTCGGTCCGCCGACGACCCAATAGCCGGGCGTCAACGCATAACAAAACGTCCGCCCTTTTTCATCGGTCGTCGGTTTTGCCGCGATCGTCCGCACCGCCCCGCTCGTCCCGATTGTAATCGCTGCTTCCCCCGGAAGCACCGCCCCGACACCGACATTGGCGAGCACGCCGTCACTTGCGCCGATAACGACGGGCACATCAGCGGATACCCCCATTTTATCCGCCCATTCTTTCTTCATTCCTTGCAGAATGTGTATAGCTGGAACTAAACGCGGCAGCTGCTCGCGGCTGATACCAAGAAACGAAAGCACACCCTCGTCCCAATCAAGCGTATCGAGGCGGAACAAACCAGTGGCTGAAGCGAGCGAATGGTCAGCGATATAATCGCCATATAGGCGGTAAAGCACATAGTCTTTCACAGAGACAAACCAGCGGGCTTGCCGAAACACATCCGGCTGCTTCTCTTTCAGCCAAAGCAGTTTCGGCAACGGGGACATCGGGTGGATCGGTGTCCCCGTCCGCCGATAAATATCAAGCCCGTTCTGTTCTTTCAACAGCCGCTCCGTTTGAGCCACGCTTCGGTTGTCCGCCCAGATGATTAAGCGAGTGAGCGGCCGCCCCGACTCGTCAAGCACCATAATCGAGTGCATCGCCGCGCTTAAACCCATAGCTTTCACTTGCGCTGGGCGGATGCCGTGGCGGATCGTCACCGCCCCGACCGCTTGAACGACCGCCGCAAACAGCTCTTCCGGATCCTGCTCCGCAAACCCCGGGTGCGGCTGGATGATCGGATAGTCGATCGCATGAGAGGCCAGCACTCGTCCCTGTTCGCCAAACACAACGGCTTTCGTGCTCGTCGTCCCGATGTCCACACCGATGACGACACGTTCATGAATCTTCATCGTTTCTCCTCCCTTCTTTGCCATTTCCCCGTTTGATCCATGTCCGCTCCACCAATGCCGGGGAGAAACGAAACACGCGCGGGCTGTCGGCAT
Source organism: Geobacillus sp. WSUCF-018B (assembly GCF_002809985.1). Classification (NCBI taxonomy): domain Bacteria; kingdom Bacillati; phylum Bacillota; class Bacilli; order Caryophanales; family Anoxybacillaceae; genus Geobacillus; species Geobacillus sp. WSUCF-018B. Next base: position 1,543 of record NZ_PIJF01000008.1, on the reverse strand, counting down.
GATTCGAATCCATTTGTTCAAACACACGCTCCGCCGCTTTTTTTCCCATCGCAAACGTTGGCTGGGCGATCGTCGTCAACGCCGGTGTATAAATATCGGCAAACGGCACATCATCGATGTTGATGATCGCCACCTCATCCGGCACACGAACCCCTGCGTCTTTCACAAACCGCAAAACCCCCATCAGCGTCAAGTCGTTGATCGCAAACAAGGCATTAGGCCGCTTCGGTTCGGCAAACCGTTGTTTCAACACTTCCGGCAGCGCGTCCGGATCAGCGGCGATGATGTTCCCATCTTCAACGTCCAGTCCTCTTTTGCGCATAGCCGCCCGAAACCCTTCAAATCGTTCCATCCGCGGCACGTTGTAAGGGACAAGCGGCGGGGTGACAATGGCAATCCGGTCGTAGCCATAGGAAGCGAAATACTGAACCGCCATTTCCGCTGCACCTGCATTATCAAGCAGCACGCTGTCTGCCTCCACTCCCGGCACCATCCGGTCGACAAACACAAGTGGAAACCGTTCCTCGACAAGACGGCGATAGACGTCCTCGTTCTTCCCTGTTGGAAACACGATCAACCCGTCCACTTGCTTCGCCAGCAGCGTATCAACATATGTTTTTTCCTTATCCGGATCATCGCCGGAATTGCAGACAATGACTTGAAACCCGCGCTTTTGGCATTCCTCTTCAATGGCGTGCAGCATTTGCGTTGTCATCATATGAAGCATATTAAAAACAATCACGCCAATGGTCGCTGTCGTCTTTTGCTTTAAGCTGCGGGCGATGGCGTTTGGCTGATAGCCAAGTTCCTCGATCGCTTGAGCGATGCGCTTTCTTGTTTCCTCGCTCATATATTCATAGCGTTTGTTCAAGTATTGCGAGACCGTGCTTTTCGAAACGTTGGCCAATTTCGCGACATCGGCCATCGTTACTTTTTTCAAAAGGGATCCCTCTCTCGTACTAAATCGATTTAGTTCAAAAGCGTTTTCATAAACCGGTTTAGCTTTATTATAAACCAAGTGAAAGCGGTTTACAATAGTTTTTGTTTGAAATCTAAAAATCAATGAATGGTATACGGCCGTGACAGCTTGCCGATCGAGTGATGTCATTCCGCCCGAATGGATCGCGCCAAACGGCTTCATAGATTGTACTTTCATTTTGCACTAAGCAATGCATTGATTCATTTTTATGAACAAATACCTATTTTTACCTGTCGTTTGTTTTAGTATTTTCTACATTATCGTTTGGCGTTTCTGAAACATCTGTGAAAGCCGCAGAAGAACATAATGAGTTTATTAGAGCTTCACAAGCACAATTGTATACCGATACCAATTAACAAAAAGGAGAATGGGACATGCTGACTACCATGACGTCTATTTTAGGCTACCTTTTTATAGGTGTCGTTATTTTAGCTGTTTTTATGGTTTATGAACCTCTCCTACTTGCGATTGCATTCAAATAGTTTTTGGATAACTTCTTTCTTTGCCCGAAAACGGGTTTTCAGCGTTCGATACATGGTTTCACCTCCTATGTTTATTGTATTC
>NZ_PIJF01000070.1:0-11989 GCF_002809985.1 Geobacillus sp. WSUCF-018B | reverse complement strand
TGCCAAAATGGTCAAGGAGTTTTTGCGGGAAGAAGGACAGTGTTTTCACTTTATTTACCTTCCTCCGTATTCTCCGCAACTGAACCCGATCGAACGCTTGTGGAAATGGCTGAAAGACACCGTGATCGCCAATGTGTTTCACAAAAATCGAAACGATATCGTCCAGGCCATTGCTCGGTTTGTCCACTACATCCACGAACGTCCGGAGGAAGTGCTGCAACGCTTAGGGTGTGCAGGATGAGAAGTTAACTCTTTATGTTGCATGTATATAGTTTACTTATTGAAGCAGGAGTGGGAATCAAAGAAATCCAGCAGCGCCTCGGCCATGCAGATATCGAAACAACCATGAACATTTATGCGCATCTAACAAAAGATTTGGAAGAAAGAGCTTCGCAGAAATTTAGCGAGCTTATGAGCAACTTCATCAAAAATTTGTGATTTTCGTGGTCAAAATGTGGTCAAAACAAAAAGAACACCGGGGAGAACCCCAGTGTTCCAAAGGATTGGAGGCGATGATTACATCATGCCGCCCATATCCGGCATGTTGTTGCCGCCTTTGTTTTCTTCCGGTTTGTCGGCAACGACCGCTTCTGTCGTCAAGACCATGGCGGCGACAGAGGCAGCGTTTTGCAGCGCCGAACGAGTGACTTTCGTCGGGTCAACGATACCAGCTTCGATCATGTCGACCCATTCACCTGTTGCCGCGTTGAAGCCGATGCCCGGTTTTTCGTTTTTCAGGCGCTCAACGATGATCGAGCCTTCCAGACCAGCGTTTTGCGCGATTTGACGAACCGGTTCTTCGATCGCGCGCAAGACGATTTTCACACCCGTTGCTTCATCGCCTTCCGCTTCGATGGCCGCAACTTTGCTGTAGACGTTCATCAACGCCGTGCCACCGCCAGCGACAATGCCTTCTTCAACCGCAGCACGAGTCGAGTTGAGCGCATCTTCAATGCGCAGTTTGCGTTCTTTCAATTCCGTTTCTGTCGCTGCGCCAACTTTGATGACCGCTACGCCGCCAGCGAGTTTCGCCAAGCGTTCTTGCAGTTTTTCGCGGTCGAATTCGGACGTCGTTTCTTCAAGCTGCGCACGGATTTGGTTGATGCGCGCTTTGATGCGGTCCGAATCGCCAGCGCCTTCGACGATCGTCGTCGTTTCTTTCGTAACAACCACTTTCGACGCACGGCCGAGCGAAGCGATCGTGGTCGATTTTAATTCACGGCCAAGCTCTTCGGAGATGACTTCGCCGCCTGTCAAAATCGCGATGTCTTCGAGCATCGCTTTGCGGCGATCGCCAAAGCCAGGCGCTTTGACAGCAACCGCATTGAACGTGCCGCGCAGTTTGTTGACAACAAGCGTTGCGAGTGCTTCGCCTTCGACATCTTCCGCAATGATCAAGAGCGGACGGCCTTGTTGCACGACTTGCTCAAGAACCGGTAACAGCTCTTGGATGCTCGATACTTTTTTGTCCGTAATCAAGATGTACGGATTTTCGAGAACAGCTTCCATTTTTTCCGTATCTGTAATCATGTACGGCGAAACGTAACCGCGGTCGAATTGCATCCCTTCGACAACGTCGAGTTCCGTCGTGAAGCCTTTCGATTCTTCAAGCGTGATGACGCCGTCATTGCCGACGCGTTCCATCGCTTCAGCGATCAATTGGCCGACTTCTTCGTCAGCAGCCGAGATCGCAGCCACTTGGGCGATCGATTCTTTTCCTTTGATCGGTTTGGAGATGGCTTTTAATTCTTCAACCGCTACCGCTACCGCTTTTTCAATCCCGCGGCGGATGCCCATCGGATTGGCGCCAGCTGCCACGTTTTTCAAGCCTTCACGGATCATTGCTTGAGCCAATACGGTAGCCGTTGTCGTCCCGTCCCCAGCGATGTCGTTCGTTTTGCTGGCGACTTCAGCGACCAGTTTCGCGCCCATGTTTTCAAACGGGTCTTCGAGTTCGATTTCTTTCGCAATCGTTACCCCGTCGTTCGTGATGAGCGGAGAACCGAATTTTTTCTCCAATACGACGTTGCGGCCTTTCGGACCTAATGTGACTTTCACTGCGTCTGCGAGTTTGTCCACCCCGCGCAACATCGCACGGCGCGCTTCTTCGCTGAACTTAATTTCCTTTGCCATACCCCGTTACCTCCTTATGAATTTGTTTCACTGCATGCCGTGAAAAAGGTAAGTATTCGTGTCATAAAGTTAAGGATATGTCAGTTTTCCGGAATGTTTATGTGGTGAACGCAATATATTAGCGGATGACAGCCAAAACGTCGCTTTCGCGCAAAATTAAGTATTCTTTTCCGTCGTACTTTACTTCCGTGCCGGCGTATTTCGAGAAAATGATGCGGTCGCCGACTTCAACTTCCGGCGCAACGCGTTGGCCGTTGTCAAGCACGCGGCCTGCACCGACAGCGACAACGCGACCTTCTTGCGGCTTTTCTTTCGCCGTATCCGGCAGCACGATGCCGCTAGCCGTTTTTTCTTCAGTTTCCACGACTTCAATGACAATGCGATCGCCTAATGGCTTCAACACGGGAAACAACCTCCTTAACGATAGTTTTCGCCGTTCTTATTAGCACTCATCATTATTGAGTGCTAACACACTTATAATATTAATGAACTCTTCTCCGTTTTGCAAGTAGGAAATGCAAAAAAATAACTGTTTTTCTCTCCTAAAGAAGAAAGAGCAAAAGGAGCCGGTTGTTTTGCCTCTACTCCCCATCCGCGCGGAGCCCGTTTTCATTATTTCACATTCCTCGGACTGATAAACGGCTCCGGTTAATTTTTTTTTACGGCGGTCAGGTGGGATGCGAGGATGCAGTTTTCTTACTATTTTCGCCGAACATGTGCTACAATACGGATATATTTGAAATAAAGGGGTAAAACGATTTGAAGCGCCGTTACTGGTATGTCATCATCACCTATATCGCCATGCAGCTGTCCTCCTTTGTCGGTGTGCCGCTCCTTCGCGCCCTCGGCGTCGGCCAAGGCGCGCAAACACGTCTCGAAGCAGCGAAAATTGCCTCCGGCTATTGGGCGGTCATCAGCTTTTTATTGGCTTTTGCCATCATTTTATGGCTGCTGCGCGGCGACCGCGATGAACGGACAATGCGGCGGCTGCCGCTCGCCTCGTCATGGATGTGGGCGATCTCGGGCGTCTTTTTGGCGCTTGCCGCGCAAAGCGTTGCCGCCAACATCGAATGGCGTCTATTGGGCATTGAGCCGGGCTCGGAAAACACAAGGCAAATCATCGACATCATCCGCCTGACGCCATTGCTCGTCGTCGTCACGTCGGTCATCGGCCCGGTTTTGGAGGAACTCATCTTCCGCAAAATCATTTTTGGCTCGCTTTATGAAAAATACAACTTTTGGTTGGCAGCGCTGGCCAGCTCGCTTCTGTTCGCTCTCGTCCACATGGAGCCGGAGCATTTGCTTTTGTACACGTCCATGGGGATGGTGTTCGCCTTTTTATACGCCAAAACCGGACGCATTTTCGTGCCGATGTTCGCCCATGTAGCAATGAACACGTTTGTTGTTGCCGTTCAAATTTTGTTGGCTGATGAATTGGAAAACATGATGCGCCAAGCGGAACTGCCGCTGGCCATTTGGAGGATTTGGCTATGACGCGCCATCCGCGGCTGTTTTCTGTTCCGTATTTCATCTTGGGCTTCCTGTTTACGTATTTGGCGATCGAAAGCGTTCATGAAACGATTTGGAACGTCTCAACCATCGCGTTGGCGGCGCTGGCCGCTTTTGATTTCGGCACCGCCTTTCGCTTGTTCTTCACACCGAGACAATAAAACCCTCCCCATTGGGGGAGGGTTTTTGCCTGGCGCCGTATGAACCGTCCTCTTGATGCTGCCCTCAATATGGATCGCCGCTTCCTTCCTCCGCCGCTAATTGCGCCTTTCGATAGCCGATTTTGGCAACCCAGATGCTCCCCTCATACAAAAGCGTCAGTGGAATCATGACGATCACTTGCGACAACACATCCGGCGGCGTAATGACCGCCGCTAAAATAAGCAGCGCCAAATACGCATACTTGCGGATGCGAACAAGAAGCTGCGGCGTAATAAGCCCTAAGCGGGTGAAAAACAGGACAACAATCGGCAGCTGAAACACGATGCCAAACGGCAGCACGAGCTGCAGCAAAAACTGAAAATATTCATTAATGCCGATCATCTGTTGAATGCCGAGCCGTTCCGCCAGCTGATTCATAAACCGGACGACAAATGGAAACAAGACGAAATACGCAAAACCAACCCCGGCTAAAAATAGAATGATCGATGCTGGAATGTAGCTGAGCGTTGTTTTCCGCTCTTTTTCATACAGCCCCGGACTGACGAACGCCCAAATTTGATAGAGCAGCACCGGAGCGGTCAGTACAGCGGCGATGACAAAGGCAAACTGAAAATACACTTTGATCGGGTCGGTGAGGCGGAACGCGTTCATCGTCAGCTGTTTCGCTTCCGCAGTGTGCTGCAAATACACAATGACGTCATCGACAAAAAAGAAGCTGGCTACAAGCGCCGCAACGAAAAAGAGAAGCACGATGATCAGCCGTTTCCGCAGCTCTCCGAGGTGTTCATACACGGACATTTCTTTGTCATTCATCGTTTCCCCATCCTGCCTTGTCATCGGTCGGTTTTCGTTTCTTCGTCATCAGCGAGCCCTTTTGTGGCGTCTTTAAACTCGCGAAGCGACTGGCCGAACGACCGTCCCAACTCCGGCAGCTTTTTCGTGCCAAACAGCAACAAAATGACAAGAACGAGCAACAAATATTTCATGTGTTGTTCTCTCCTTTTTACGATGGCGATGGATAGTTTTTCAAAAAATAGACGAGCGACTGCAGCTCAATGGCTAAATCGATATGATGGACGCGAATATGGTTTGGCACGTTCAGCCGCGCCGGAGTAAAGTTTAAAATGCCTTTAATTCCTTGCGCGACAAGGCGGTCGGTCAGCGCTTGAGCTGCGGCGGCCGGCACGGTTAAAATCGCGACCGGAATGTCGCCGCGAAGCCGCTCCTCCAGCTCATCGAGATGATAGACCGGCACCCCGCCGACTGTCGTTCCAACCTTCCGTTCATCGACATCAAACGCCATGACAATTTTCGTGTTGTTATTTTTCGAAAAGTTGTAGTTTAAAAAGGCGGTGCCTAAATTGCCGACGCCAAACAGAGCGACTTCGGTCACTTCGTCCTCTTCAAGTGTCTGGCGGAAAAACGACAACAAATAATTGACATTATACCCGTATCCTTTTTTGCCGAGCGCGCCAAAATACGAAAAGTCGCGGCGAATTGTCGCCGGATCGACTTTCACCGCCTCGCTCAGCTCGGCGGAGGACACGCGCTGCTTCCCTGAGGCATGTAAATTTTTCAAAAACCGATAGTATAACGGCAGACGCTTGGCAGTCGCCTGCGGGATTTTCGGTTGTTCGTTGCTCATCGTTTCATCCCCCAGTTAATCGGTTTTCCGTCGATAATGGCCGGACTTCCCGCCCGTTTTCTCGACCAAATACGTTGGACCGATCGTCATTCCTTTATCGAGCGATTTGCACATGTCGTACACAGTCAATGCGCATACCGAGGCCGCCGTCAGCGCTTCCATCTCCACTCCTGTGCTCCCTTTCGTTTTGACCGTCACGGTAATCACAAGTTTATACGCTTCCGCCTCTTTTTCCCAAGCAAAGGCAATATCGATGCCTTTTAACATAAGCGGATGGCACATCGGAATGAGATCGGCCGTTTTTTTCGCCGCCATGACCCCGGCCACCTGGGCTACCGCCAGCACATCACCTTTCTCAATGGCATTGTTCGTCATCTTTTCATAAATCTCTTCGTTGACGGTGACGCTCGTTCTCGCCACCGCTATCCTGACCGTATCTTCCTTGTGTGTAATGTCGACCATTTTCGCCCGGCCTTGTTCATTGAAATGCGTAAACGATGCCAAGACAATCTCCTCCATTTATCACTATACACCATTTTTCGTCATCTGTCTTTGACCGTTTTCGCGACTTGCGTTAAACTATTCGCGAGGTGACGGACATGATCATTTTGCAAGTGAATGGGCTCACGAAATATTTTGGCGCTGACCTTATTTTATCGAATATAAAACTAGAAATACAGTCCCGCGCCCGCATTGCTCTTGTCGGCCGCAACGGCGCAGGCAAATCGACGCTGCTGAAGATCATCACCGGCGAACTTTCTTCCGACAGCGGTGAAATCATCAAGCCAAGCCATATCAAAATCGGCTATTTGGCGCAAAACAGTGGGCTCGACTCGTCACGCTCCATTTGGGACGAGATGCTGGACGTATTCGCGCCGCTCCGGGCGATCGAAGCGCAGCTGGCAGAGCTCGGCGCCCAACTTGGCGACCCGGATCTGCTCGCCGATCCGTCCCGCTACGAAAAAACGCTTCAAGCGTATGACAACCTGCAAGAGCAATACAAAGAACAAGGGGGCTATCAGTATGAAGCCGACATCCGCTCTGTTTTGCACGGGCTGCAATTTTCGTCATACGATTACCAAACAACGCCCGTTTCCTCGCTAAGCGGCGGACAGCGGACGCGGCTCGCCCTTGGAAAACTGCTGTTGGCCAAGCCGGACTTGCTCATTTTAGACGAGCCGACGAACCATTTGGACCTCGATACGCTCACATGGCTCGAGCAATATTTACAGGCATACCCCGGCGCCGTTCTGCTCGTTTCCCACGACCGCTACTTTTTGGACAAAGTCGTCACCGAAGTGTACGAGCTGTCCAACGCGACGCTTAAGCGGTATAGCGGCAATTACAGCCGCTATTTGGAGCTTCGGGTCGAGCAATACGAACAAGAGCTAAAACGATACGAAAAGCAACGGGAGGAAATCGCCCGCCTTGAAGACTTCATCCGGCGCAACATCGCCCGCGCCTCGACAACGAAACGGGCGCAAAGCCGGCGAAAGCAGCTTGAAAAAATGGAGCGGCTTGAACGCCCGGCCGGAGATGAAAAATCAGCTTCTTTTTCTTTTGCGATTGAGCGGCCGAGCGGCCATGAGGTGCTCACCGCAGAGCAATTGACCGCCGGCTATCGCGAAGGCGCACCGGTCATCCGCCAAATCAGCTTTCGCATCACACGGGGGGAGAGTGTCGCCTTGGTCGGACCAAACGGCATCGGCAAGTCGACATTGTTGAAGACGATCGCCGGAAAGCTCCCAGTTCAATCCGGAAAGCTCCGGTACGGTGCAAATGTGAAAATCGGCTATTACGACCAAAACCAGGCGGAACTGTCGACAAACAAACGAGTGCTCGACGAGTTGTGGGACGCCTACCCGGACAAAACCGAAAAAGAAATTCGCACCGTGCTCGGCAACTTTTTGTTTTCCGGCGACGACGTCTTAAAACCGGTTTCCGCCTTAAGCGGCGGAGAGAAAGCACGCCTGGCGCTCGCCAAACTCATGCTTCAAAAAGCCAACGTTCTCTTGTTGGATGAACCGACCAACCATCTCGACCTTGACAGCAAAGAGATGCTCGAGCAGGCGCTTGTCGACTATCCGGGAACGATCTTGTTCGTCTCCCACGACCGCTATTTCATTAATCGCATCGCGACAAAGCTGTTTGAACTCTCGGGCGATGGGCTTGTCGAATATTTAGGAGACTATGACTATTACGTGGCGAAAAAAGAAGAAATGCGCGAATTGGCGCGCCTGGACTCCCACCCGCCCGCATCACCGGACAGCGGCGAAACAGCCAAATCCACATACGAGCAAGAAAAAGAGGAAAAAAGACGACAGCGCCAACGGCAGCGCCGTCTGGAAGAGATCGAAGCCGAGATCGCCGCACTGGAAGCACAAATCGCTGAAACCGAGCAGCAGCTGTGCGACCCGTCTGTATACGGCGATTATGAAACCGTGCAGCAGCTCACGCAAGAAAACGAAAAGCGGAAACAGCAGCTTGAAACGTTATTGGCCGAGTGGGAACAGCTCTACGCCTCGTTTTGAGCCAATCCGCTGCCAGGGAACGCCAACACGGGCATCTAGCGGCTTCATGTGCACTGCTCGTGCGCATCATCACCGCGCCAGGCCGATCACAGGCCAAACTCATTTAGCAGCCTTTTGCCTTGTTCATGAAAGCTGCTTCTTAGGTGAAGGACGATGACTGACAAGAGGGTGTCCCCAAAGGATTGGAACACCCTCTTTCGTTGCATATATATGCTTGCTGTTTCTGCCGCACTAGACGTGCGCCTATCTTGAAGGCAGGCGACCTTTTAGGTCAGCCCCGTTTTTGTGTTAATCACATTATCCACAAAGAAATCCACACTTTTCTGTGCAAAACAGAAGTTATTCACCGACTTTTCCACATTATCCACAACCAATCCCTTTCCTCTATGAAAAAATGATTGTGTATTGCACTCCTCGCCGTTATCATGTTTTTGTTACTTTTCCACATTGTCCACAACCTATGGATAAAACTATGCACAACAAGTCCCCACCCGACAGCCGTTCCGCTTGCCAAACAAAAAAGAGCAGACCGCCTGCCCTAAGCGATCCGCTCTTTAAAAGGATTTTTAACTTGAGAAAAGTGCGTTTTGGGCCAGTTTTTCATGAAATCCCCAACCTCCTAGAAGGCCGGTGACAAACTGCTGTCACGAGCAAATCAACGGCATTTCGCCAAAAAAGAAGGCTGATTCCACAGTTTTTCTCTAATTGAGAAACAAGTGGAGCTAGCAGTATTTTGTACTAAATCACCGACCTTCTAGACAAGCGGCAAGCTTGGATTGGCGTTGAGCGCCAAATCAGCCCGCTTTCCTTGTTGATATAACACAGTTCCCGCAACGGCAATCATCGCCGCATTATCAGTGCATAGCGATAACGGTGGGATGACAAGCTCCACATCGGGAAGCTCTTTCATTTTCTCCTGCAGTGCAGCCCGAAGCCCGCGGTTGGCCGCCACCCCACCGGCGAGCAGCACTTGTCGTACGCCGTATTCTTTGGCGGCCTGCACCGTTTTCGTCACCAGCACATCGACGACGCTGGCCTGAAAGCTCGCGGCCATCTGTCTCGGATCGATCTCCTCGCCGCGCTGCTTCGCGTTGTGGAGCGCATTGAGAACCGCTGATTTTAAGCCGCTGAAGCTGAAATCATACGAACCTTCCTCAAGCCACGCTCGCGGCAAATCAATCACGGGCTCGCCCTCATGAGCCAACCGGTCGATGTGCGGTCCTCCTGGGTACGGAAGGCCTAAAGCCCGCGCCACCTTGTCATACGCCTCACCAGCAGCGTCGTCGCGCGTCTCGCCAATGACTTGAAACGCCCCGTGGCCTTCCATGTAAACAAGCTCCGTATGCCCGCCGGAAACGACAAGCGCCAACAGCGGAAATTTCATCTCCGCCACGAGCTGGTTGGCGTAAATATGACCAGCAATATGATGCACCCCGATGAGCGGCAACCCGTGGGCAAACGCGAGCGCCTTTGCGGCGTTCACCCCGACAAGGAGCGCCCCAACCAACCCCGGTCCGGCCGTCACCGCAATGGCATCAAGATCGGAAAACGATACGCCAGCCTGCCGCATCGCTTCCTCCATGACGAGTGTAATTTGTTCGACATGATGGCGCGAGGCAATTTCCGGCACAACACCGCCAAACCGCCGATGGCTTTCCATTTGCGACGCCACAACATTCGATAAAATCTCTTTTCCGTTTTTCACCACGGCCGCCGCTGTTTCATCGCAGCTCGTTTCAATACCTAGTACATGCACGTTTTCATTCATGTCAGTTTCACCCACATCACTAGCGCATCTTCAAAATTGTCCGGATAATACCGTTTGCGGATGCCGCCATTGCGAAACCCAAGCTTTCGGTACAACGACTGGGCGACATGGTTCGAGACGCGCACTTCCAGCGTCATCGTCGCCGCCCCATGCTGCTTGGCTGTTTCCATAAGGCGGCGCATAAGCGCTTCGCCGAGTTTTTGTCCGCGAAACTGTGGCAGCACAGCGACATTCGTCACATGCGCTTCATCAATCACGAGCCACATCCCCGCATACCCGATGATCCGTCCGCGGTGCACCATGACAATATATTTCGCGTAACGATTGTACATCAGTTCATTATAAAAAGATTCCCGGCTCCACGGCGCGGTAAACGACGCCTGTTCGACTTGCACGACCTCATCGATATCATGAATGGTCATCGGCCGGAATTGCACATCGATCCCCATCGTCCCCGTCCCCTTTTTGTTTCGCAAGCCATTTCGCTTCCGCTTCCGCAAGACGGATGTAATTCGGCACAAACGTATGCGGATTCTCATGTTCTTTCTCTTTTCCGAGCATGATGAGCTCACTTGGCCGCGGCAATGTCAACGGCGGCGGCGTCATGAAAAACCGCCCGCCCAAGCGGCTCCGAAACAGCTCACTATATACCGGCGCATCGGCCCCGATGAACAATACATCCTCTCCCCGTCTGCGTAAATGATCGGCCCACTCGTCCGCCGCCACAATCCGGTCCGCTTCGAGGCATCGGAGCGCGCCGTCCTCGTACCGGTACAACCCGGTGTAAATTTGTCCGCGCCGCGCGTCAAACAGCGGGACGAGCAAACCGGGGAAATACCGGCCATTAGCGGCGAGCACCTCTAAACTCGAGACGCCGGCTATCGGAATGCCGAGCGACCAAGCGAGCGTTTTCGCAATGGTGACACCGATCCGCACCCCGGTATAAGATCCAGGGCCTTTCGCAACAACAACTAAATCAAGCTCATTGGGCGCCATTCCACACTGCCGAAGCAGCGACTCAATGGCCGGCATCGCCCGGACAGAATGATCTCTTTTGACACTCGTAACGAATTCCCCTTTAATAACATCCCCATCCGCCACAGCAATGCCTAGCGGCATATTCGATGTATCAATCCCTAATATTTTCATGACGCAAAAATCTCCTTGCATAGCTGTTCATAGCGCCACCCTGACGGCTCAAAGACAAGTCTCCGTTCATCGCCGCCATGGCGAAACAAAGAAACGGTCAGCCGCTCCTCAGGCAGCTGCCCCGCAATCAAATGGGCCCACTCGACAACCGCAACACCATCACCGTTAAAATATTCATCAAATCCGAGATCCTCCCATTCGTCTTCAAGCCGATACACATCCATATGATAAAGCGGCAGCCGCCCATCATACTGCTTGATAATCGTGAAGGTCGGGCTGTTGACGTTTTGTACAATGCCCAGCCCCTCGGCAATCCCTTTCGTAAACGTTGTTTTTCCCGCACCTAAATCTCCCTCTAACGCGATGACCATCCCCGGCTGAAGCCGTTCTCCGAGCCGGCGTGCAACCGCCTTCGTCTCTTCCGGAGAATGCACAGTAAGTTCAAACTGCTTCATGGTGTTCCACCTTATTCCATTTTATCATCTTTGCTTCCGCTTTTGAAATTTTACCATAAGGAACGGCAACGTTGCCACTGCCGGCGCCAAAAAAACAGCCATACAAAACAAAAGGACTGCCCTGCTAAGGCCATATTGAGCCTCCCGGGCAGTCCTGAGATCAAACTCGCAAAACAAAAAGAAAAAAGGGAATTAGGCGTGTTGCTACTCCCTGGTGAATAGCCCCAACTACCATCGGCGCTGGAGGGCTTAACTTCCGTGTTCGGGATGGGAACGGGTGTTTCCCCTCCGCTATCACCACTAGGCAAGCGATTCAGTTTCGACATCATTTATTATACTTAAAAAATAAATGTTGTCAAGAAGGAAAGTCATTCCTTCAAAACTAGATAACCGTTTCAGGAAGAAGCCGCGGCGAACCGCTCGCCTGCGCTTTTCGCTGTCTAATTCCGGCCGCCATCGGCTCGCGACGCTTCGGTCCTGCTGCGGCGGGCTAAGCCCGCTCGCAGGCCCTCCAGCGCACCTCGCCGATAAGCAGGCGGCCTCCACTTTTCTTGTTAGGTTAAGCCCTCGATCGATTAGTATCCGTCAGCTCCACGTGTCGCCACGCTTCCACCTCGGACCTATCGACCTCGTCATC
>NZ_PIJF01000069.1:0-12362 GCF_002809985.1 Geobacillus sp. WSUCF-018B | reverse complement strand
TTGATGTGATCAAAAAACAGCTCCGTATCGCGTAAGGGGTACCCTGTTTGTCTCTCTAACCATGGAAATTATTGTAATGAAAAATGCTCATCTACAGTTTTATATATTCGCCGCTTTCGTAAATGAGAAGATAAAAAAACCGGCGCCATTCGCCGGTTGAATGCGACAGAAACAGGAAGCCGCTTTTCGCTGTATTATTTTTGCACAACCATTTTCATCCCGCACTGGCAAAGCAATGAATGTTTCAGCCGCCGAATAGGCTGGCGGCATTGTTCACAAATCATCGTCTTGTTCATCGATCTTTCTCCCCTTTGCACTCCTTCTACATTCTATTATACACACTTTTTGTTTATAGTAAATATAAATTAAAAATTATTATCAATTGATAGTGCGGATGATTTGGTCCCGCTTCCCATTTGTGCTACACTCATAGTGTTAATATTCTAACAAATAAAGGGAGGATGCACGATGTACGACATCGCCATCATCGGCGCCGGGCCTGCAGGGGCAAGCGCCGCCATTTTCGCCGCCAAAGCCGGGAAGAGAACGGTCTTGTTTGACAACGACAAAGGCATGACAAAGCGCGCTTGGGTGGAAAACCATTACGGCGTTCCGCAAATCAGCGGCCCGGAATTGGTGGAAACCGGGAAAAAGCAAGCCGCAAAATTCGGAGCAGAATTGGTGGAAGCACAAGTGACGGATGTGCAAAAAACAGACGGGGGATTCCGTCTCGAAACAGAAGCTGGATCCTATGAAGCGAAACACGTCATCTTCGCCACCGGTTTGGCGACCGATTTAGCGGAAAAAATCGGCCTGCGCACCAAACCGGGTACGGAGCCGCGCATTAAAACGGTGCTTGACGTCGACGCCAACGGCAAGACGAACATCGACGGCATTTGGGCGGCCGGGACGGTCGCTGGCGTCAGCGTCCATACGATCATCACAGCAGGCGACGGTGCGAAAGTCGCCATCAACGTCATCAGCGAGCTGAACGGCGAACGGTACGTTGATCACGATGTATTGAAAAAATAACAACGAAGGTGTCCCAAACAGCGGGACACCTTTTCTAAATAGCGCCATGGAAACGGCCGAGATGCAAGATGACGGGCCTGAAACGTCTGTCGCGTCGTCCCCGCATGACAATAGCGGCCCCGATTCATCCAAGGACGCTTATTGTCCAATGCTCCGGTACTTCCCTTCAAAAAACAAGAGCGGGTCGCCCGGTTCGTCTTTCATCAAAATATCGGTCACTTCCCCAAAGTAAAGCGTATGATCGCCGGCCACGTACGTGCTGTGGACGTTGCATAAAATATTCGCCATCGCATCCGGCAAAATCGGATGGCCGTTCACCCAATCGAACGAAACAGGGCGTTCTTCTTTCAGCTGGCCGGCAAACAACCGCGACAAATCCTCCTGATCGCGCGTCAACATGTTGACGGCAAACTTCCCGGTTTGCTTGACGATGTCATGCATCCGTGCTTTATGACCAATCGAGACAACGACAAGCTTCGGATCAAGCGAAACGGACATAAACGCGTTCGCCGTCATCCCTTTTGCTTCCCCTTGAAACGCGGTCGTCACGACCGTCACGCCGGTTGCGAATTTCCCCATCGCGTTGCGGAATGTGCGGTCATCCATACGTTCTCCCATCCTTCCCTTTTCATCATCTAGCTGTGATTGGCTGCTCCCGGAAGGCCGGTGAAAAACTGCGATGTCCTTCCATCAATGATTTTTATTGCTCAAAAACAGACGTTCTCAATGAAAGAAATACCTTTTTCCATTTGCCGTTTTCAATCACCGGCCCACTAGGGGGGCAGTTCTCAGCCGCTCAGGTGCATGTTGCAAGCAAGCCGCTGACCGGAAAGCCAGCCAAATCTATCCCCATCATAGCAAAAACCAAACAAGGAAACAACGACGACGCGCCATCAGCCATTGCCGCGTTGGAGATGTCCGTACTCAAACACGGCCGGTTCCTTTTCATCACCTGAACCGGGTTCCCATTTGATGCACAAAAAAGCGGCTACGACTTTGCTGTTGACAGTATTCCTATTCTTCAGTGGCAGCGCAAGAAGATGACGGACGTGCATCCATAGATCAAAACGCACCGGCTTGTCTCAAAGTGCCAGAGGATGTCACCGCCTCATCGCAACCGCAAGCAAAAGGCAGGCCTCGTCTAGATGAGCGCCTGCCTTTCGGTTTGTTCAAATCAGACTTTTATGACGCCGTTTTCTGCGTCCGTTCCCGTCTTCCGGCTGCATATTGAATGGCAAACATGGCCGCAAATAAGACCAATCCAACGATATCGCTGATTGTTTCCGGATAAATCAGCAGCAACCCTGTCGCAACCGCAATGATGCGTTCAACAATGTTGAGCTTCCGGTACCAAAAGCCGATCATCCCCGCACTAATGGCCAACATGCCGATAAACGCGGAAAAGACGACCCATATCAAATATGGAAGCGTCGTATCAATCATTAACAGCGCCGGTGAAAAGACAAACATGTACGGGATGATAAACGCGGAAATCGCTAGCTTCGACGCAATCACCCCGGTCCGTAGCGGCTTCCCTCCGGAAATGCCGGCGGCCGCAAACGCCGCCAACGCCACCGGCGGTGTAATGTCGGCGACAATGCCAAAGTAAAACACGAACAAATGCGCAGCCAGCTCCGGCACGCCGGATGCGATGATCGCCGGCGCCGCGATCGTCGAAGTGATGACGTAGTTGGCCGTTGTTGGCGAACCCATGCCGAGAATGAGCGATGTCAACATCGTGAAAAAGAGCGTTAAAATCAAAATCCCGTTCGATAAGTCCACTAGCCCGTTTGCCATTTTTAAGCCAAGGCCGGTTTTCGTCACGACCCCGACGATAATCCCGGCGGCCGCTGTCGCCGCCGCCACAGACAGCGCGCTTCTTGCTCCGTCAACCAAAGCGCCGATAATGTCACGCCATCCTAACCGCGTTTCCTTTTTCAAGCCGCTGACGACAATGATCGCCACGATCGACCAGAGCGCCGCCCGCATCACGCTCATCCCGCTCATCAGCAGCAAAATGACAACGATGATCGGAACGAGCAAGTAGATTTTTCCGAGCACTTCTTTCCGGTTCGGCATTTCTTCCTCTGTCAACCCGCGCAGCCCGATTCGCTTCGCTTCAAAGTGCGTCATCATCCAAATGCCGGAAAAATATAGAATCGCTGGAATCGCCGCTGCTTTTGCGATCTCCCAATACGAAATGCCGCCGATAAACTCCACCATCAAAAACGCCGCCGCTCCCATGACCGGGGGCATGAGCTGGCCGCCGGTGGACGATGTCGCCTCCACAGCGCCGGCAAACTCTTTTCCATATCCGAGACGTTTCATCATCGGAATCGTAAACGCCCCGGACGTCACGACGTTCGCCACTGAGCTGCCGCTGATCGTTCCTTGGAGCGCGCTTGAGAACACCGCCACCTTCGCCGGACCGCCGATTCGCTTCCCGGCGACAACGAGCGCCAAGTCATTAAAATACTCCCCGACACCCGTTTTCACTAAGAAGGCGCCAAACAACAAGAAGACGAAAATGTATGTCGCCGACACGTACAGCGGCGTGCCGAAAATGCCTTCCGTCGTAAAAAACATCGTTTTGACGAGCCCTTCCAAATCAACGCCCCGATGAGCCAAAAATCCCGGCATATACGGCCCGAAATACGCATACAGCAAAAATAGCGAGGCGATGATCGTAATCGGCAGCCCGACCGCCCGCCTCGTCGCCTCAAGCACAAGCAGCACGGCGACCAAACCAACCGTAAAGTCAAGCGGCGTCATAATGCCGATGCGTTGGACGATGTCATCGAGCATCAGCGGCAAATATGCGCCGACCCCGATCGACAACAGCGACAAAAGGATATTCACGATGCCGACGTCGGCGCGATGAAGATGTTTTTTCCGCGCCGGAAACAATAAAAAGATAAGCGACAAGGCAAACCCTAAATGGATCGACAATAAAATTTGTTTTGGAAGCGTTTGAAAAATCGAAGCATATAACTGAAAGAGTGAAAAGGAAAGCAGCCCGAAAAAGGCAATCCAGCCAAGCGGCCCTTTCAATTTGCGCGTCGCTGCTTCCGGATCGTATTTTTCCAGCAATTGTTGCTGCTCCTCAGCGGATAGCTGTTCAAACTTCTCAGTCAAACAAGTTCACTCCCTTCCAGCATTGAACCAATGATAGTCGTGTCACCTTGATGCGGACAATGGAGCCGGGAGGGATGACTGTGTTTAACGTCACCATCTTCCCTTCATAAACGACGCGATGGTTGGCGACAACCCGCCCAATGCTCAACAAGATGGATGGAAATTTGCGCTCCATGCCGGTAATATAGTATTTTCCATTCCGAAGCGTAAATGTCTCCCCTGGCGCCGCGTTCGCCGGCATCCCGACCGCCGTATCCTCATAGGTGAGAGCGATTTGTTCAATCGTCCCGTCAGCCAACACCTTATACGTTTCCTCGACATCTGAACGGTGGATCGAATGCGTATAGCGAATCGCGAACGTATCCCCTTGAGAAATCGGGATATACGCAGCGACCCGGCCATCCTTTTCAAACGCCAGCACCTGGCGGAAAGGAAGGAAGAAGACGGCAGCCGCCGCCAGAAGTGCACTGACCGCTGCGAACCATTTTCGCATCAGCCGCCCCCCTTCGTGGCCGGCGGAAATAAGGAAGGGCTGGCGCCATGAACCCGGCCAGTCCTTCCCGTGACACCGTTATTCCGCTTTAACTCCTTTTTCATCAAAGTATTTCTTCGCCCCCGGGTGAAGCTCGATCGACATGCCATCCAGCGCATGTTCCAGCTTGATTTGCTGGGCTTTGGCATGTTTGACCTTATCCAAGTTTTCAAAAATCGCTTTCGTCACGTTGTAGACCGTGTCTTCCGGCAAATCCGCCCGAGCGACGAGCATCGCGCGCACGGCGACCGTCGGAACCGCTTCCGCTAGCTTATACGTCCCTTGAGGCACTTCATCTTTCGCATAGTACGGGTATTTCTCAATCAGCGCATTGATTTTGTCCTCAGCGATCGGCACAATCACAACGTCTTCCGTCGCTGACAAGCTTTCTACCGCTCCTGTCGGCGTTCCGGCTGTAATAAAAGCGGCGTCAATCGTGCCATCTTGGATGCCGGAGACGGAATCATCAAACGACAAATTGCGCGCTTTAATATCATCAAACGTCATGCCGTGAACTTCCAAAATTTGTTCCGCATTTGCCCGCGTTCCCGAGCCCGCTTCCCCGACAGAAACGACTTTCCCTTTTAAATCCTCAACGGACTGAATGCCCGATTTTTTCGTGGTGACAATTTGAATCGTTTCCGGGTAAAGGGTCGCGATCCCTTTCACGCTTTCAATTTTCTCTTTAAACATTAATTTTCCTTCCGTCGCGTATGTCGCGATGTCAGTTTGCGCAAATGCAATTTCCGCATCGCCCGCATCCAAAATCGCCATGTTTTCCGCCGATGCCCCCGAAGTGATGGCATTGGCGTCGATGCCCGTTTCATCTTTGATAATATCGGCAAAGGCCCCGCCAAGCGGATAATACGTTCCGCCTGTCCCGCCAGTGGCAATGCTGAGGAATTTCACGTCGCCGCCTTGCTTCCCATCGGCCCCTTCTTGCTCTGTCCCTCCATTGCCGTTACCGTTTCCACAAGCGCCAAGCAACAGCGACAGAGAAAGAACAGTCATTGCGCGCGCAAACCACTTTCGCTTCTTCATCGTCATCATCTCCTTTGCTATTTTCGGTTTCCCTTTATGATTATATTGCACCGAACATATTTTCACAACCATCATATTATTTCCTTAGTTCTGTTTTTCTATTAATCATGCAGAACGGCAGGGAAAACCCCACACTTTCCGACCAAACCGTGGTTGCAGAAGGAAGCAAAGTTCAAGTTTTGCAAAGCTTCCCTATTTGACTTTTTTCATCTTTTTTTGACCCCTTTTACATTGACAACGCTTTCAAATCATCATTCTCCCGCCAGGCCTCCACCCGGCGGAAGAAGATCAGCGCCGCCGCTTAAACGCTTCGGCGGTGTTGATTTTGTGTTGACGGACGTATTGTTCGATTTCATGCGGCGGCGCCTGTTCATGCAACAGACGGATGATCTCTCTATGTTCTTCGATCGATGCTTTCGCCCGCTGCGGCACAAAGGTGAAGCCGTAGGCGCGGATGCGCTTCATCCGCTGCCAAATTTGCTTGATTTGCTCTTCGAGGTAGGCGTTGCCGCAATGGGCATAAATCAAGGAATGAAATTCATAGTTCAGCTCGCTGAACCGTTCCAGCTCCAGCTCTTCAAGCGCCCGCTCCATCCGTTCGTTCAACCGCTCAAGCTCGTTGATCGCCTCCTTCGTCAAATGGGCGGAGCCAAGCGCGGTCGCATAGCCTTCCAGCACAGCCAACACCGACAGCGTCTCGATATATTCTTTCTCGTTGATGTTGCTCACAACGGCGCCCGTATACGGTTTGAACTCGACAAGCCCTTCCGCTTCAAGCTGGCGGATCGCCTCCCGCACCGGGATGATGCTGAGTCCAAGCTCGCGGGCGATTTGGTCGATGACGACCCGGCATCCCGGGCCATAGACGCCGTTTTCAATGCGAGAAAGAATATACTCGTAAGCCAATTGGGTTTTGTTTTTCGCTTTCGTTTCCATACGTTTATCATATACTAGATCGTATACATTGACTAGCCATTATGCCTGTTCGGCAGACAAGGCGGTCTGTTTCTCCCCTTTGCCGAATGCGGGGATTGGCGGATCGCCGACCGCGACGTGGACAACTTCCGGCCGCCCGGCGCCGATTTTGAGCGTCGCGTGCACAAACGCATCGTCTTCGGCCCCGTCGGCCACATAGTACTCGTCAAGGCGAATCGCGCGCGACCGGATGCCGCCGATAGGAAACGAATCGCGCCGCTTGATCAGCACGCGGTGGACTTTTTCCAGCAATCCGCGAATGTCGGCTTCTTCACCGAGATTGGCCGTGTATTCCACAATAAAGTGCGGCATCCTCTCTCCCCCTTTGGCTAGGCGATGTAATTGACCAGTCGGCCGATGCGTTCGATTTCCGTCACGACTTCATCGCCGGGCTGGACGTTCACCGCTCCTTTCGGCGTGCCGGTCAACATGACGTCGCCCGGCGCGAGCGTCATGAATTCGGTGATGTACTCGAGCAAATACGGGATGGAAAAGATCATGTCGCCCGTATATCCTTCCTGCACAACCGCCCCATTGACATACGTCCGCAAACGAAGCGCCATCGGATCGCCGACTTCGTCATGGCTGACGATCCACGGGCCGACCGGGGCAAAGCCGTCGCGCGCCTGCTCCTTCACCGCCGGGCGGTAACGCTGCTTATGGGGAATGGAGAGATCATGGACGATCGTATAGCCGAATACAACATCGAGCGCCTGCTCGCACGGCACAAACACGTTTTCAAACGACACAATGGCATCGCCCTCTTCAAAGCGGGACGCCAGCGGATGGTCCCACGCACTCCGCCCGTAGTCAAACGCCTCGCGGCAAATGAACTTCACACCCGGCGTGTTGTTTGGAATCGCAAAGGCGAGTGCATATGGATCTTCACCGGACGACGATTTTTTCACGGTCGACGGAAACACTAAAATTTCATCGGTAATCCCGCCTTGCGTCGCCAACAGGCGGATGCCGCTGACGATGATCCCGTCTTTCCGCCGTTCGACCAAATGGAGCGGCACATCGGCGTCTTTCTGCTCACGAAGCGCCTTGCCGCGGTTCATTTGCGGATGGATGAGCTTCATATCGCCCAGCCGCCGCTCAGCCAGCAGCTGAAGCAGCTCGAAGAAGAGCTCGGCGTTCCTTTATTTGACCGGAAGGCGAAAAAAATGGAGCTCACCGCACCAGGCAAAGCGTTTTACGAAAAGGCGAAACGGCTGCTCGCCCAGCTTGATGACGCCGTAGCGGAAGTAAAAGAAATCGAAGAGGGAACGGCGGGAACGCTGTCGATCGGCTGCGTCAAATCGTGCTTTTACTATTGGCTTTCCAAAAAAATCAGGCGCCGTTGGGCGCCTCATCACAACCCTGCCGACCGCTGCAGCCGCTTGGCGATTTCGAAAAAATCTTCAGCCGAAATCCCGGGGGCGAATTCTTCCGGCACTTCGTCCAAATCGGGGATCGCCCCCCCTTGGGGCGCTCCTTCGACCACCTCGAGCGGCTGTCCATCGCTTGGATGGGTTCCTTGCCAAATGCGGACGATTTCTTTGTAATAGCGATCGCTGAACGTATAAAGCCGGCGGTGGACGCCTTGATCCTCATACTTTCTCGCCTCGTCGAACACACGGTTATCCAACTTCGGGATCGGCAGCAGTTTCGTCACATCGACCCCCGTAGCCACTTCGATCGCTTTGGCGTACGCCAAAATATGAACGCCCCCGCGCACAAGCAAGTAGCCGATCATCTCGCGGGCGGTAGGGTGGTCCGTCATTTCATAGACGCGCATTTTATGCGTGCGCGCTCCGCATTCAAGGAAAAAGTTGTGAAGCAAATCCAAAATCAAGTTGCCGCTGTTGAACACGTACTCCCCCGTCCACGCCTTCCCCATCGAATCGCCGGGAAACGCCGTCTGCGCCGTCGCGATAAAATGATACGTATTGCGCTTGTCTTTCGCATCCTTCATCGGCGCTGTATCCGGATCACCTGGATGGGTGGAGCCGGTCAAGCAAAGGTTGATCGCATTGGACACGAGCTCCACATGGCCAAACTCTTCGGCGGTGATGCTCGCCACCAACTCGTAAAACGGGCGCAGCTTCTTTTTTTGCCGAAAATTGAATGACTGAAACAAATAATTGTTTAACGTCGACATTTCTCCGAAACGGCCGCCAAGCAGCTCCTGAACAGCGGCAGCCGCATTGGGGTCCGCGTATTTGGGCTTCGGCAATTCAATCGCCAGCCGGTCGATCCGCTGAAATACCACGACTCTTTTCCTCCTTTTCCATTAATTGCTGAGGCGAACAGACACCACTTGCGCCAAGCGGATGTAATAAACCGCCTGATGCGCTGAGATGACGATATGGTCTGGCTTCACATCCCTCACCGTTCCTTGGATCGAACCGCGGACTGTTTCCACCACCACTTCTTTGCCGTTCAAAGCTTGGAAAGCGTGGTACACATACGGGTCAACCAAGGCAATAAGCTGCGGCGGCGAAGCATGGGACGCGTAGGGCTGGTTCATTCTCATTTCCTCCCTTTTGATGCGTTGAAGAAGATTCCCTTTTTATCCATATGCCGCCCCGTGCCAAACATGACAAAAAACCAAGCGCCCTAAAAAAGAAAGCGGCCTTGATGCCTACTCATCAAGCCGCTTCCAACGATGGTTACGCCGCGAGAAAGCGGCGAACGCTCGGAATCTTCTGCACCACAAAACGGTCAAACAGCCAAATGACAACAAGCGACAACGCAAACAGCGGCATCACGACCGCCGCAGCGATCATGCCCCCACACCGTTTTCGCCGCTTGGGGATCCTTCACCCGCCTAGGGGCGCCGAGGACGCCTTTCGGTTTGCGCTTGCGCTGCTCAACGCCAAAATGATCAGAAACGGCGCAAAGATGATCCCCGCATAGAAATGCCACCTCCAGACCGCCGCATACATCGGCGGCTGTTTGTCCTCCGCCTTCACCGTTTGTTCCACAGTTTTTCCCCCTGCCATGTTTTTCAGTAGGCAGTATAGAACAAAACTGTGTCCAAACGGTGATCAATCGGCGAAAATGGTGTGAAATGAAACGGCCGGAGACAGACCAGTCCGCCTCGTCATCCAATCAACCCAAGACGCAGCGCTTTTGCCACCGCTTCCGTACGATTTTTGGCGCGAAGCTTCCTTAAGGCGCTCGAAATATAGTCGCGCACTGTAAATTCGCTTAAATACAGCTGTTCAGCTGCTTCTGATGTCGATGCCCCATCAGCGAGCAGCTTCAATACCTCGATTTCCCGCGGCGACAGCGGCTCATGCTCTCCCTCATCCTTTTTTCTCGCCGGCGCTTCGATCAATTTCAACAACAATTCCCCCGCGCTTTGGCCAAATTTCATCAACGCCGGAAACAACCGACGGTCGATGGAAAAAAACCGCCCCGGCCCCCGATCAAGGACAACGCCTCCAATCATCCGCCCTTCCGTCGGCACATACACCGGAACGATCACCAGTGAGGCCAAACCGAACAGGTCCACATACAGGCGCGGAAACTGTTCGCTCGCCCTCGGCACATAAATCGGACGAAAATGGCGAAACTCATGCACTTCCTCTTTCAATTTCCCCACACTTTCTTTCAACATAGGAATGCTGTCCAATTCCACGCGCAAGCGCTGAATTTGCCCGTTGTCCACGCCATACCCGTGCAGGCCGATGGCTGTGCTCTCCTGATTGACAAATTGAAACAGAGCGCAGCGGCTGAAAGGAAGAAAATAGGAAAAACCAAAACAAATATGCGCCGCCGATTCCTCAAACGTCTGCGCCCGCAAAATCCATTCGTTAAACAAAATGACGGCATCTTTCCACAAGGATTCTTTTTTCCACGAGGAATCGCCGCCGATTTTGAATGATTGCTCATTCACTTCATACAACAACCATTCATTCCATTTGAAAAACAAATACCGCACGGCTGGGTGCAGCGCAGCAGCCGCTGACGCATGCGCCTTCAACACTTGATGAACCGTATTTTCCATTAAATTCAGGGAAAATATGATCATCTCCGGATGAAACGCCGCAATGCGTTCGAGATGCCCATTCGCTGGATGTTCGCCCCCGTACGGGAGCAATCTTGCCTGAACGAATGCGCACAGCGTGGAAAACACCTCTTGAACCCGCGCATTCCGCTTGCCAAGCGCTTCGCCGATCCGCTTCCATTCCCGGTTCAATTCCGCCGCATACCTATGCAAGATGTCGGCCGCTTCATGAAGCAAACGAAGCAAGTGATCATTTAATTCCTTCGACATCCCCATCCTCCCCCCGCATCCCCGCTAGTGATCGACTACTTTGATCATCTACTTTCTTAATTCGATCGGTCAATTCCTTCTTTTGCCCGTCACGGTTGTCCAACAGCACTAAAAAAATCCGACAAACATAGGGATTTAATGGAATGCATAATTGTCATAAAATTTAAACAGATTTAATAAAGCGCTTACAGCGCTGATCATTCAAAAAAGGGGGAGGAGAAACGCCATGGAAATGGCAACAAAACCGGTCATCATTGGGGGGCGTACAGCGAAAAAGCCGCTGATCGCCGCACTGTTGGGAGGGTTCCTGCTTCTCGGAGCCTTGCTGTCGATCTTCGGGCTGACAGGCGTCGCCTATGCCGTACCAATCAGCGGGGTCGGCGAATTTACCGTTCAATTTGACAAACTGAACGGCAGCGGGTTTAAAATGTACGGCGGCGTGGCGGAAGCAGGCAATGCACCGCAGACGCCGGTCTTCGTCAATGAAATGGATAAAGCGACGATTCAAGGTCTTCGGATTTCGAAAGACTTCCCGGCCTTGGGCATTCGCGTCGTCATCGTGGCGAGCCAACCGGTCTCGATTGACGGCCTCGTGCAAAAAGCGACGCAAATCAACGGCAACATCTCCTTCGGCAGCTTGACGATGAAAGAAAGCTATGTCGGCGATACCAGCAACCCAGTCGAGAAAGCGGCCAAAGAATTCACACAAGGAGCCGACAGCATTACGATCGAAAACGGTGATATTAAAACCGTCTACTTGTTCCAGCAAAAAGTGTCGCTGCCGGGCATGAAAGTGTACTTTGAAAAACTCAACTAATTCTCGGTAAGGATGAGGGACATTGGGCATCATTCGTTCCAGCTGGCAGGCGTTCGGTCGCTGGCGGAAACGCCGCCCGTTTTGGGGGGCGACGTTTCTCTTGTTATCAAGCCTTGTGATTTTATGGATTCCGATGCAGCTGTATGAAATTTCGCTTGTCCCCGGAAGCATGGTGTTCGCCGGCTTTTTCCTTGGCGGCATGGTCATGTTGATGGGGATTCTTTCCTACGCCATGCCGCGGCTATCCACCTTGCTCGGCATCATCGGCATGTTCAGTGCCATTCTGTCGATCATGGGCGCCTTGGGTGGCTTCTTAGTCGGCACCATTCTCGGCATCATCGGCGGGGCGCTTTGCATCGCCTGGCGGCCGCAATGGGCTGAAGCCGACGCTCCTGCTGCTCATCATGAAGCAGCGGCGGACAAAGAGCCATCCGCCGCAATCGACTAACAGGCGCCGATCGCTCGGGGCTGACCCAAAACGCGAATGCGTTTTGGGATCAGCCCCCACTTTTTTGCCTCAAATATAGAAGAATCGCCCTTTTTTCTGGTAGAATAGAGTCACC